>JBDNGV010000186.1:0-2731 GCA_041689125.1 Daejeonella sp. | reverse complement strand
GAGATCAGAGCACGTGCATGCCCCATAGAAATCTCCTTATCACGGATTGAAGCCTGAATAGCAGGTGGAAGTTTTAATAATCGAAGGTAATTGGTTACAGTTGAGCGGTTTTTGCTCACCCGTTCACCAAGCTGCTCCTGCTTCAGATTACATTCATCGATCATTCGTTGAAAACTTAATGCAACTTCAATTGCATTCAGATTTTCACGCTGAATATTTTCGATCAGGGCCATTTCCAGCATTTGCTGATCATTGGCTGTGCGAACATAGGCCGGAATTTCAGTTAAACCAGCCAGTTTAGATGCCCGCAAACGACGTTCTCCTGAAATAAGCTGATAAGAATTTTGTCCCGATTGTCTGACAGTGATTGGCTGGATCAGGCCCTGCAATTTGATTGACTCAGCAAGTTCATTCAATGCTTCAGCATCAAAATCAGTACGGGGTTGAAAAGGATTAACCTGAACTTGAGTGATTTTTACAAAGCTGATGGAACCCAGAGAGGAGCTTTCATTACTCAATGACTGTCTGTCATTTTCCGGCAAATCCGAATCATCCAAAAGAGCTCTTAATCCCCTTCCTAATCCGGTTTTCTTTTGGTAGATCATATTATACTAAAGCTTGTTTCAGAGCCTCCTCATTCGAAACCAAACCGTTTTTACGGATAATCTCACGGGCCAAATTAAGGTAATTAATTGCGCCTTTACAATTCGCATCATGCATAATCACCGAGATACCATAGCTTGGAGCTTCACTCAAACGAGTATTCCTTTGGATAATCGTATCGAAAACCAGATCTTGGAAATGAGTCTTTACTTCTTCAACAACTTGATTAGACAATCGAAGTCTAACATCATACATGGTCAGTAAAATTCCTTCGATCTGGAGGTTCGGATTTAAACGACTCTGAACAATCTTTATGGTGTTCAGCAATTTGCCAAGTCCTTCAAGTGCAAAGTACTCACATTGAACCGGAATAATGACCGAATCGGCTGCAGTAAGAGCATTAATTGTGATCAAACCAAGAGAGGGAGAGCAGTCAACGATGATGAAATCATAATTATCACGGATCTTATCCAGAACCGCTTTCATTTTATATTCTCTGCCCGTTAAATTGATCATTTCGATCTCTGCACCTACCAGATCAATGTGGGCAGGCAACAGATCAAGATTTGGAGTTTCGGTATTTTGAATAGCCTCCAAAGGATCTATCTCATTAATTATGCACTCATAAATACTAGCCTTTATTGTCCTTGGGTCAAAACCTATGCCTGATGTTGAATTTGCCTGCGGATCAGCGTCAACCAAAAGTGTACGATATTCAAGCACAGCTAAACTTGCTGCAAGATTAATTGCCGAAGTAGTTTTCCCAACGCCCCCTTTTTGGTTTGCTAGCGCGATAATTTTGCCCATTTTAAAAAAATAATTACAAATACATGATATTAAATAGCCTAAACAATAAATTCTAAGCGGTTCAAAACACTACTTTTGACCAATTAAATAAGACTTTTTAATAAATTCTAAGATACAAACTTAAAACTAATTACACCGCGAGGCGATTTTCGTTTTGCACATCTTATCCACAAAATGACTACAATAATTTCCAGTACCAATCGTGAGGGAAGCAATACACTTAAACTCGCCGAATATTATCACAGGCAATTGTTAGAAAGAGGTTTCGAATCAGAAATAATCTCACTTTGCGACTTGCCAGGCAGTTTGATCAGTACCGATCTATATGGAAAACGCAGTGAAGCCTTTCAAAGTATTCAAGATAGAATGTCTGCAAGTAGTAAATTCCTTTTCTTGATTCCTGAGTATAATGGGAGCTTCCCCGGGGTATTGAAAACATTTATTGATGCCTGTTCTTTCCCGGAAAGCTTTTTTGGGAAAAAAGCAGCCTTAGTTGGACTCTCAAGTGGTAAATATGGAAATGTTCGGGGAATCGACCATTTTACAGGAATCTGCCATTACATCAACATGCATGTTCTGCCGTTACGTATCCACATTCCTAACATCCATAAAGAATTCGATGAAAACGGTAACCTTTATAATGAAGACACGATAAAATTTACCAATCAGCAGATTGAACGGTTTATAGAATTTTAAAAGGCTGACAGGGTTTAGAAGGCTGACAGGGTTTGGAAGGGTTACAGGGTTTGGAACCCTGTCAGCCTTAACTATTAAACCTTATCCAACCTTCTGTTTCATAGCCAAAAATGAATTGCTTCGGATTGATAATCTCAGCCATAATCTCAATACTATCTGTTATCCGCGGACCTGATCTGTTAAAATACTGATTTCCATCTGCAATGTAAATTCTGTTTTCTTGCACGGCCTTTAGTTCCTTCCATCCAGGCAGCTCAAGCATTAAATTGATCTCCATTAAGGTTCTCTGAATCGAAAATCCGCATGGAATCAGTACGATGATGTCAGGATTTTCATTCTGAAGATTCTCAAAATTAATATAGCCCGAATGTTTTCCTTTCTCTGCCAAAATAGGGGTTCCTCCGGCAATTTCAATAATTTCAGGTGTCCAGTTTCCGGCTATCATCAAAGGGGAAAGCCACTCAATACAAGCTACCCTTGGTTTTTCGACAATGAACTTGAGTTTATGCCGAATGATATTGATGCGTTCCTCTGATAATTCAAGTAATTCTGCTCCGGCTGCTTCTACGCCTAATTGATCTGCAAGTTGTTGTATATCTCGGTAAATATCAGATAAACCATGAGG
>JBDNGV010000185.1:0-6879 GCA_041689125.1 Daejeonella sp. | reverse complement strand
CCTCTCTGTAAAAGTAATTGATAGGCAGCTTCTTCACTTACTCCGCTAGCTTGCATTTTTTCCAGCATCATCATAATCTGAGGGTCAGATAATTTATCGATTTTTAAATTCTGGACATTTTCTAATGAAAAGGTTTGTGCAATACCGACCTCGGGTCTTAAAAATGAAATGCTAAGTAGTAATGCAAATAAGATATGTCGTAAACGCATGTATAGATTACAAGTTAATGTACAAATATAGAATTATTTGACCTTTAATTGTCTCATTCCATTGTTTGCAATTTATAATATTTTGCCTTATTGCGTTGCCTCTAAATTCATATATTTGAGAAATTAAGTTCGTCTGCAGATGCCCTTAGGTGCAGAATACTTTCATTACTACCTTAATTATAGATGAAATTTCAGGATATATTTGCAAGCTCTGACGCAACCAACTCTTTGGGAAATAGATTCAGAAATAAACGGGTCGCTGATTTCAGGAGTAAAGTCAATAGCCTTCCCAAGCCTGTAACGATACTGGATGTAGGTGGTTTGGAGTCGTTCTGGGTTAATAGCGGCTTTGCTAATGATCAGGATTATAGAATTTCGATTCTTAATCTATCCAAAAGACCTGTTCATTATGATAATTTTGAAAGTCTGGAAGGCGATGCAACAAAATTGGATGGCATATCTGACAAACAATTCGATATTGTATTCTCTAATTCAGTGATTGAACATGTTTATACAAAAGAAAACCAAAGCAGAATGGCACAGGAAATTGTGCGAGTTGGTAAGTATTTTTATGTGCAGACGCCAAATAAACACTTTTTTGTAGAGCCACATTACGTCTTGCCGTTCTTTCAGTACTTGCCATCGAGAATTAAGTTTTTTATTTTAACTAGAACAAGCTTGAGTCGAAGGAAAAAGTGGGACATTATTGAAGCGAAACAGTATATTGATGAAATTAGGCTTCTATCTTTCAAAGAAATAAACGAGTTGTTTCCTGGGGCTGACTTCTATCTAGAGAAATTCTATGGTTTGAATAAGTCTTTCACGGCTCACAATTTTCCTCAATAAGCATTCTCATCTCCTTTTAGGATGGTGATGATCGTTTGCAGAATTATCTGACAGTCAAGTCGGAAAGTCCAGTTATGGATATAATATAGATCACGATTAATTCTCATTTGCATATCATTAGGAGTGCGGGTTTCACCGCGGCTACCATTTACTTGTGCCCAGCCAGTTATGCCCGGCTTCACCAGATGCCGTAACATATACCGGTCTACCTTATGCATGGAGGATACATTGAGTGGGGTAACGTGAGGCCTTGGGCCTACTACAGACATATTTCCCAATAGTACATTCCAGAACTGTGGTAATTCGTCAATGTTCCATTTGCGCAAAAATCTTCCGAAAGGGGTAACCCTTGAATCATTTGGCGATGCCTGCATAAACTCTCCACTGCTATCGGTTTCCGGACTCTTATTGTACATGCTCCGGAATTTATAACAAACAATTAGTTTATTGTTCAGTCCCCAGCGCTCTTGCTTAAATACAACTGGACCTTTTGATGTTAATTTAATAAAAAGAGCAATAAGTGGCAAAAACCACCATCCAATAACAATGAAAAAACTAAAGGCAAATAGAATATCAAAAGCTCTTTTAATAATCTTGTTTGCTTCGCGGTCCTGTGGTAATGCGCGCAAATTGATTACAGGAAGCATGCCTATATTGTTCAACTGAATATTACTGGAAGCATAGGTGTACAAGTCGGGAATAATACGCACTCTTCGTCCATAAAGATCACACGCTTCCATACATGTTCTTACGTCGGCATACTGTGAGTTCGGCAATGCGATAATTACTTCGTCAACCAGATTGTCTTCGAGAACACTATTAATTTCATCAATTCTACCCAAGTAATTACACCCGTTTAATTTGTTTGTTTCGTTATCAAGAAAACCGATACACTGGTAGCCGTAGTAAAAATGAATATTAATAGTATCGTAGAAATCTTTGGCAGCCTGAGTTGCTCCTATAAGCAGTATATTTTCATTCAGTCTTCCAGTATAAAGAATTTTATGGAGATACTTTCTGAGCATATACTTTGTGGAGATCACCAGTAGTGATAAAACAAAGAGAAAAATAAGTAAAAATTTATCCTGTATATAAAGCCGTTCTCTCAACATAAATAAGAAAAAACTCAATAAAATAATAAACAAAAGAACCGTGAAGAGAATGTAAATTATTTCTTCAGAAAACTTTTTCGATCGCAGGTCTGAATAAAGATTTGAAAACTGCGCAGAGATGTACCAGGACACAACAGAAAACAAAAATAGTATCGAAAGAAAAGGCCTCGCCGGGTAGATAAATTCTGGTTGGGGGAAGTAATGATGGGCAATATATAACGCAATAAAAATAATCGGTGTATCGATCAGACAACGAACTATTTTGTATTTTAAATGCCGCTGATTCATTTATCCGATGTTAATAATTTTGTAAATTCTGAAACATAAAGATCAGTGATAGCATCCCAATTATATTTCTTACCAAGCCCGGTTTGTACCTTTTGCCGGAAGGTTGATAAGTGATCTGGAGAGGATTCGATCATTTCTATTTTTTCTGCAAGACACTCACTTTGACGTTCAAAAAACATTCCAAATTCGCCATTATTTAACATTTCCTGGTTGAAAGGTGTATTTATTGCAAGTATAGCACATTGATTGGACATTGCCTTTAACATTGCTGGATTTGTTCCCCCAAACTGATGCCCATGAAGATATACAAAGCAATGTTGGTAGAGTGACATTAATACATTCTGATTCTTGACATAACCTACAAATATCAGTTTGTCGCTGGCGAGACCCTTGAGGTTTTGTGCGTAATGATCATGGTAAGGCACATCCCCAACAACAACAAGTTTCTTTGCTGATGATGAGGAAAGAAAACCTTTTATCAGTAGATCTGCATTATTATCAGGGACTAGCCTCCCGACAATAAGATAGTAGTCATCTTTTTGCAAATTAAGGTGTTTTATCAAGCTTAGTTCTGCGGGCATGAAGGGTGGTGCACCATAAGCTATTACTGTTGATGTAGCATTAAATTCATCCAAATAAACAGATTGCATTGCATCGGCATCTGTTATGAGTTTATCATAAAGCTTGGTAGCACTCCAGGCGCCAAAGTAAAAATATGTGGCTCCAAATCCCTTCCATTTTGGGCGCAACCATTCCATTCCATCAGTGTTAATCATTGTTTTTTTGCCCCTAAGTTTGGGGATCCAACCCATAGGCCCGGCGGCAAGATTTAGTACAAATACTATATCGGCTTTGCTAAAGGTAGCGTGAAACAGTGATAAAAAGCAATGAATTATTTGGTTCAAAGACTTATAGGGCAATGTTGGTATATAGTGGAGATGTATTCCATTTATCTGTATCGGGCGCACGTTAAATAAATGTTTTTGGTTATAAACATGAACTTCAACTCCAGCCTTTACCAATCTTTCGGAAAGTTCCTTAACGAAGGTTTCGTAGCCGCCGTACACATAAGGATAGCCTCTTGAACCGATAATTGCAACCCTCATTTAAGCTAGTTATTCTTTTCCAAGTATCAAAAGTATCCAAAAAATTGGTTAATCAATAGCCGTAAAAGGCATTACGTGGCAAATTGTTTAAATATACTATGAATGTAAAAAATTATTTTTTTAATTCTTTTAGTATTGCGCGCTCGAAGGCTTCGTAGGAAAACAGCTCAGTGACGCGCTCCATTGCCTTATTTCCCATTTTGGTTCTTAGACTCTGATTTTCAACAAGCAGCGAAATCTTTTTTGCTGCAAGGGTGGCATTGCGAATTGGAATAATCAAACCACTTTCACCGTCTTTTATCATCTCAGGCGCACCGCCATGATTAGTTGCAACTACTGGTTTGGCTGCTGACATTGCTTCTAGTATAACGGTTGGAAAAGGGTCAGGCTGTGTAGATGGTGAAATAAAAATATCAAGACCATTTAAAATATTTACAATATCTTCTCGGTATCCAATATTAAATATATTCTTAGAAAATTTCGAGGATTGTATTCGTTCGTTAAGTTTATCGACGAGATTTTCATTTCCGGGTAATGCGTCTCCTGCAAGCAAGAAATGAAGTAAAGGAAATTCAGTGTGAAGAATCTTTGCAATCTCAAGAAAGTAGTCCTGGCCTTTCCAGTGATTTACCCTACCAATCATTCCAATAAGAACTGCGTCTTCAGGAATTCCTAATTCGGCGCGTATTAACGATGATTTGTTTGCAAAAGGTGCAATATCTATTCCGTTATAAACCCTTGATATTTTATGAGTTTCGACAGTGTTTTCCCAATGTTTTTTTACTGCTTCTGAAACTACGATTACTGTATTGCTATAGTTGTTTAGCAAATAACCAATTATACGAGTGAATATTGCTGGTTTTATGATAATTTCGTGCACATGCCAAATATGTTTTATGCTGTTTGTTCTCGCCAGGAACGCACCAATTATCACACCGGTTGTATTTGAATAAATGATATCTGGTTTCTTTTCTCCGATAAGATTTTTAAGTAATTTCCATGCTTTGAATGAAACATTTATCCTGTTCAGTAGACCTGTTAAATTAAAATATTTGCGCCTGAGGATGCCTAAGCGAATGATCTTAACTTCAACACCCAATTTTTGAATTTCATTAACCAAAGGCCCGTTCTCCGAAAGTACTACCGTGACCGAATAATCATCTTTTTTGAGGATTTGGATCACATTGAGGAGGATTTTACTTGCTCCATACATGTCGGATGCCGTATGTAAGATCAGAATATTCATTGAGTTAGTTCCGAGACTTTACTACTTTTGCGGGAATTCCCGCTACCACACTAAATGGGGGAATATCCTTAGTAACAACGCTTCCGGATGCTATTACGCAACCCCTTCCAATTGTTACTCCAGCCAGTATCACGACATTTGAAGCGATCCAGCAATCGTCATTGATTTTCACGAAGCTCCTTTTTACCCCTTGCTCCCTGATAGGAATCTTAAGATTATCAAAATGATGATTTTCGGCGAAAATTCCCACTCTTGGTCCCATAATTACGTTATCGCCGATATCAATAAATCCTGAACAGCCAATATAGGCAAAAGGACCAATGCTTGAGTTATTACCTATACGCAGGCCTTCACCGATTGCACCACCGTATGCGTTTGTAGGCCTGATTATAGCATGTTTTCCTATTGTAACCCGATCTCCAGTAACAATTCCCCGATTTGACTTGCAGTTAATCTCAGCATAATCTTCTATGATAAAATCCTTTCCGGTTTCAAGATAATGCGAATATCTTATCGAAACGCCTTTACCTGCCAGAACTATACCCCTTGAACGTTTAAAGAATATTCTCTTTAATGATCCCCGAACATAAAACATTGCCATAGCCCAAAGAGTGATTGCAATGTCCTTTCTGCTCCAATCTCCAGAAAATCTCTTCTTTATAAAGTCTGTCTGCATGTACAAATTTCGCTGTGTGCAAATTAACAATAATTACTGAACTGAGACGAGAGTTAGTTTGCTGCCTCTTTAAAAACAGCCATCAGATCCTCAGCTGCAGTTTTCCAACTAAACAGCTGCAACCGATTTTTACCCTTTTGCACTAAGTCTTTTGCCAGAGCGGGATTGTCCAAAACATATTCAATCTTGGTTTTGATATCGGAAACATTATGTGGATCAAAGGTTATCACTGCATCTCCGCCAACTTCGGGTAAACATGTATTGTCGGCTACCAAGACTGGAATTCCAGCTCTAAATGCTTCTAAGATGGGAATCCCAAATCCTTCATTCAGCGATGGGAAAATATAAGCAGTGGCTCCTTCGTAATATGAATTCAGCTCATCGTCGCTAACATAACCGGGGAAGATCACCTGGTTTGTTAGTCCATTTTGTTCAATATAGGAGAGGATTCTTTCTCGGTCATCTATTGTTGATTTAGGACTAAATTGGCCCATTAGCACCAGTTTTAGGTCGGGATATTTAGGAACCAACAGGTGGAAAGCCTTTAGCAGATTGACTATATTCTTACGAATCTCCATGGTTCCGACATGCAACAGATAGTTTTCGATTTTTCTTTGGTGTCGGGGATCACGGTTAAGTTCCGTATTGAAAGTTTTCGGACCTTCATATATTACCCGGATTTTTTGCTGCGATATTCCTGAATACTTTATTATTCTGGCTTTCGTATAGTTAGTTGGTGTTACAATGGCAAAAGCCCTTTTTGCCGAACTTATACCAATAGTTTTAAAAAGGAAAAGCCAGAATCTGTTGTAGTGGTAAGGATATTCATAAAAGAAGGCGTCATGAAAAACTGTTATCGTTTTATAGCGGAGATGTATATAAGGTACGAAATAATCGGTACAAAAAAGGATGTCACATCCATCGGTCAGCATTTTTATTGGGAGCTGGATTTGTTTCCAGATAAGATAGCGGAAATGTTCTACTAGCTTCAGTGCTTTATTTCGGCCGGTATAAACTGGTATTGCTGTATCGTAAAAGATAAACTGAAACTCTTTACCTTGATAGTTCTTGAATTCCCTTACTATTTCTTCAAGGTAGGTTTTAGCTCCTGATTTAGCAATTCTCAAATCCCTGACGTCGACGCCTACTTTCATTTTAGTAATACTTTTTGATTTAGGGTCATCTTTTGTGATAAAACATTAATAAAAAGCCCCGAAACGAACCAAATGAAATAACTTATATAAGTATATGATTCAAAATCAGAAGTCATAAGTGGAATGATGCTTCCTACTTTTAAAAGAAAAATCGTTATTGCCAGTTTTCGTTCTTTTCCCATAAGTCTTTTTATCCATTTTAAAGGATAAGCAATAAGCATTATCTGAAGTGTTAAGTAGAT
>JBDNGV010000184.1:0-2855 GCA_041689125.1 Daejeonella sp. | reverse complement strand
TTACTCCCGGGTTTAGGAACTCTGTTGGAAACGGGTGGGGAAAACACACTGGCTGTAGAGTTTCCATAGATTACGAAAATTGATTTTCTAGTACAACAGATATTAGCTGTTGTACAGTTTAAGCGCAGCGTCTCTACGGAAAGTCGAATAAAGCGCAAGTAAAGCGGGTGGTGAAAACACCAACCGCAGGGAAATTGGTTTTAATGTAGCTTGTGAGGTGTAATTTATTTCATAAAATCGATATCTATTAATTAAATAAAAAAAAGATCGATGGTATTAAAAAAAGATATTTTTTGTAAACGAGTCTGAAGACTCTTTTTTATTCAATAATCCGTAGAGACGCTGCGCTTAACTCTACGGAAAGTCGAATCAATCGCAGGTAAAACGGGTGGTGAAAACACCAACCGCAGGGAAAACCGCAGGTAAAGCGGGTGGTGAAAACACCAACCGTAGGGAAATATTCCAACACTCTGTCCTATTTCACCTCCATATAATCAAGCGTAAGCCCTGCAAGAGCTTTTACACCAAGTTTAAATGAACTTTCGTCGATCATAAAATCAGGTGTATGATGAGATGGAGCAGTTTTGGGATCCATACCTTTAGGCATTCCTCCTAAGAAGAAGAATAAACCCGGAACTTTCTCCTGGAAAAACGAGAAATCTTCAGCACCGGTTATGGCAGGTATGAGCTTCACATTCTCAGCTCCTGCAACTTTTGCAAGGCTGGGAAGCATTTTTTCTGTTAATTTAGGATCGTTATATGTAACCGGATAATGATTACTGTAAGGGATCTTTATTTCAACTGTTGCACCACCGGCCTCAGCCGTTTTGGTCGCAATAGTTTTAATTCTGTCAATCAGCATTTTTTCATCTTCAGCACTAAAAGATCTGATAGTTCCGAGCATTTCTGCGCTTTCAGGAATAATATTAGAACGAACACCAGCATGTATGGAACCAATAGTAACAACGCCTGCGTTTTCAGTTATGTTCAAATTACGGCTTACAATGGTCTGCAGACTATTGATAATCTGCGCAGAGATTACAATCGGGTCGACCGATGCCCATGGAGCAGCGCCATGAGCTTGTCTTCCCTTAACAATAATCTGCATATCATTAACTCCGGCCATCATTCCGCCTGGACGATAGGTAATCTTTCCGGCTTCTGTTTGTGCCCAGATATGTAATCCAAACGCAACATCCACTTTAGGATTTTCAAGTACTCCCTCTTTAACCATTAATTCAGCACCCCCCTCTACTCCAGGAGCAGAGCCTTCTTCGGCAGGCTGAAATACAAATTTTACACTTCCTTTCAGATCAGCTTTCATCCCGGCCAAAACCTCAGCAACACCCATGAGTATGGCAACATGTGAATCGTGTCCGCAGGCATGCATTACCCCTACTTCCTGACCATTGTATTGTGTCCTCACCTTTGAAGCAAAGGGGAGGGAATTTCTTTCTGTAACAGGAAGTCCGTCCATATCAGCTCTCAATAAAATCACAGGCCCTGGCTTAACTCCCTTCAAAAGACCAACAACCCCTGTTCTTGCTACACCAGTTTTTACCTCAATGCCCAAACTTTCAAGATGTTTTGCTATAATTCCTGCCGTTCTTATCTCATTATTACCCAATTCCGGATGCTCATGAAAATCGCGGCGCCACTCAATAACCTTGGCTTCTATTTTATCTGCTGCACTATTTAACTTCGATTTTGCAGGAACAGTCTGGGATATTGCGGGTATAGAAAACAGACACAAGCCTGCGAAAAATAATTTATTCATATGAATTGATTTGTTTTTAAAAGTAAGGAAATAATGAGTAATTCAATATACCCAGCCAATCTGTTTAAGTATCTCCTTGAGCTTCTCTACCTGCTCTCCATCTGTTTCTATTTCACGATATGGCGTTCCATTAATCGGATCCGCTTCATATTCCAAAAGCTTTTTAGCGGTTGTATGAAATTCATATGCTCCTGAATCGGCAGCAATTTTCTGTAAATTACGATGGGTTATTCCCGAACCTACCATAATATTGATTCTAAATCCTGCCTGCCTGACCAAAGATTTTATTTTTTCAGTTCCATCCGGGGCAAATTCCTTCCCACCTGAGGTTAATACACGATGGCATCCAAGCTCAACAAGGTCTTCGAGCGATCTTTCCATAGCAATACAACGGTCAAAAGCCCGATGGAAAGTGATCTCCATCTTTCCAGCAAGGCTTATCAACTCAGCACATCTTTCCATATCTATTGTAGAATCCTTTCTAAGCATCCCAATTACAATACCTTCACAACCCATTTCTCTGCAGCAGAGTACATCTTGCCTCATTATTTGAAATTCATCGTCGGTATAAACAAAATTGCCTCCTCGCGGACGAATAATTGGAAAAAAGGGGATTTTAAGCTGAGTTTTACATCGTACAATCATACCATAAGAGGGTGTGGTTCCACCTTCAGCAAGATTATCGCAAAGTTCAATCCTGTCAGCTCCACTGGCTTGTGCAATCAAAGCTGAATTAATGGTGCCAACGCAGATCTCGAGTTTATAAGACATGATAAATTGAATTATTTGCTTTTAACGGAAACTGAATCAGAGTTGCTATCTGGCACTGGCCTCATCTTATGCATAAAAGAGCTTAGCTTTTTTGTAAATAAATCTAAATCAGATGCAGAAGTTTTAAGGTTAATGATCAAATCTAAACTTTCTGGATCCAAAGTATCAGCCTCCTGAAGCAGCTGAACTATCCCTAAAATCTGAGAAACCAGATTCCTTACTTCATGTGACACCATAAACAGCATTTTTTCCAGATTTTTAACATATTCTTTCTGTTCTTCCTCTATCCTTTTTCTGTCGTCTATAG
>JBDNGV010000183.1:0-3675 GCA_041689125.1 Daejeonella sp. | reverse complement strand
GGCAAAAAAAACAGTCAATGTCAGTGGACTTTATGTAACTCCTGGCCTTCTTGATATTCACGGACACGTATTCCACGGAACTGAGGCAAATAATTATCTAAGCAATAGTCAGGATGCTCTTCCACCGGATGGATTCACCTTCCGTTCAGGAGTTACCACGGTTGCAGATGCGGGAGGTGCAGGATGGAAAAACATTGATTTATTTAGAAAGAACGTCGTTGAGCAATCTAAAACTCGGGTACTTGCATTCATGAACATTGTGGGTGGAGGTATGCGTGGCGTCGAGGCCTTTGAGCAAGATGAAACCGATATGGATCCTAAACTCACTGCTGCTATGGCCCTAAAGAATAAGGATATTGTCATTGGGATAAAGCTTGCGCATTATATCGGCCACGATTGGGAACCAACAGATAAGGCTGTAGAAGCAGGAAGGATTGCCGGCATTCCGGTGATGGTGGATTTCGGGAAATCACTTCCTCCTCTCCCTCTTGAAGATTTATTATTAAAACATCTTCGTCCCGGAGATATTTTAACTCATGCCTATCGCTATGATCAGGAATTTGATAAGGATGGTAAAATGATTGAGCATAAACAAGCTATTGTTGATGTAAACACTAAAAAAGTAAAACCATTTGTCTGGGAAGCTCGCAAAAAAGGGCTCATTTTTGACGTTGGTCATGGTGGTGGGAGCTTCAACTGGAGTCAGGCTGTCCCTGCTATGGAACAAGGTTTCCAGCCGGATGTTTTAAGCTCTGACTTACACACCGGAAGCATGAATGCCGGGTTTAAAGATATGGCTAACTTGGCATCCAAATTCCTGATTCTAGGTATGCCTTTGGCCGATGTGATTGCTGCATCTACTTGGAATGCTGCCAAAGTAATACAGCGTACCGAATTGGGAAACCTGAGTGTTGGAAGCGAAGCTGATATTGCCGTTTTCAGATTGAGAGAAGGCGATTTTGGGTACATCGATGCCAGCGGTATGGCATTGAGGGGAAAACAAAAATTGGAAGCAGAATTAACTTTACGCACTGGTCGTGTAGTATGGGATCTGAATGCCCTAAGTGCTCCATTAGCGAAATAAAAATGAACATAACATATTTCATACAAACAGGCAGATCCGTATTATTCGCGATCTGCCTGTCTGTTTCTTGCCAGTTCGTATCTGCGCAGGAAATCGATTTTTTACTAAAAGGCGGGCATGTTATTGACGCAAAGAATAAGATCAACTAAACCACATGAAAGCTGGTGATATCATTACCCATGCCTATGAAAATGTAACAGAACGTATGCCTGTGGTAGATGAAAACGGAAAGCTTCGTCCCTTTGTGTTGGATGCCCGTAAAAGAGGAATTTTATTCAATGTCGGCCATGGCGGTGTGGGATTCTGGTTTAACCAGGCTGTACCTTATGTAAAACAAGGACTTGCACCGGATACTTTTGGAACCGACATGCACTATAACAGCGTAAATTCAGGCAGGAATAATTGTGTGGGATTTGAATGGGATGGCTGGTGTGACTTGGTCCAAAGATTTGAAGTAATACTCATTTTAAAATTTTATCGAAGGCTTCGGAGACGGGGCTTTTTTTATTAATGATAATAAATTGCCGAGATACAATAGATTTCGGTTAAAAAAGATATTTTTTGGCTATTCTTTAGTGTTTTTGTGGCTTTCAGTTGGTTGTTTATAATTCCCTATTTTGCTGATTTACCCTTATTATCAATACCTAAATTGCAGCCTGATTTAGGTTATGCCTTGTTTATAGGAGTAATTATAGGCACAATAAGCGGTTTTGTTCAATATTTTATAAAAGCAATGCAAATTAAGAAATACCATGCACGAAAGGCTTTGTTAAATTGGGATCGGAAGCGCTGAATTGAACAATTGGAATTCTCTTTTACATTTTTACTGTTTGAATATTAAATTACTAATATCGTAAATTTGCCAAGTTCCAAAAGAATAGTGGGAAGTCGGGAGTTAACATTCCTACCAAAAGTAATTCAGTCTGGAGAAAGAAAATTTGTAACAGCTTATATTTTGCTAAATCTAAAATGCGAAAAATGATTTATAGATATACAAAACTACCGTACATCTTAGCCATAATTTTCGGTCTTATTGTTCCTTTTATCCCTAAAATGGAACCATTTCCAGTCCCTCTCGCTCTAATTTACCTATTTTGTGGAGGTATATTTGGATTTTTTTGGCCGAAAGAATCTTGGCGCTGGGGTTTATGGATTGCAGGACCGGTGCTTTTCTTTTTAGCATTAAGTATAATATTCACTGGGCAATTAGAGATATTCTTTAAAAAAGATTTGCCCGTACTACTGCTAGCAATAGGCTCTGCTTGTTTGGGCGGTTTTATTTTAGCTTGGTACAATCAAAAGATTAGATAAAATTAAAAAGCTAAGAATTTAATAATACCAATCAAACAACAGTATTTTTATAAAATTCTCTAAGCTTAACATCATGACTAAAATATTCTGGATTGCTTTAGCATTTCTTGCAGGAGCATTTTTACCAATTCAAGCCGGATTAAATGCCAAACTAGGTAAAACGGTTGAAAGTCCGGTTTATGCATCAATGTTGTCTTTTGTAATTGGGACATTGGGACTAATAACTTATATATTAATAACGAAACAATCCATGTCGTGGGCAGGAGTAAGAGAGGCTCCTGCACATGTTTGGCTTGGAGGCTTGTTAGGTGCATTCTATGTCACGGTAATAATCTTTGCGTTCCCAAAATTAGGCCCGGGATTAACTTTCGGTCTGGTTGTAGCTGGTCAAATGATAATTTCAATATTACTGGAACATTTCAATATTCTAGTTGCTCAGCAGAACTCAATTAGCTTTATGAAAATTATTGGTGTATTGCTTGTAGTATCAGGAGTAATCATAATAAGACGATTTTAAATATGAATTCAAAGTCAGCCCCAAGTTCTGCTTCATTATCCTTTAAAGAATTTTTTGAGTTATGCTATTGGAAAATTATCAAGCTTTTTTCTAAAAACCTCAATAACAATTCCCATTACAAATATTTTTATACGGGTAATTTTTCTATCTCTGAAGAATTTTACAAAGACAAAATTATTCTGGATATAGGTTGTGGTCCGCGAGGTTCTTTAGAATGGGCGGATATGGCAAAAGAAAGGATAGGAATAGATCCTCTAGCCGATCAATATCTCAAAATGGGTGCAAAAGGGCATAAGATGAGCTATGTTAAAGCCTATGGTGAGAATATCCCCTTTGCCGATAATTATTTTGATGTCATATGCTCATTCAATTCGCTAGATCATGTCGAAAATATGGAACTTGCTTGCAAGGAAATTAAAAGAACGTTAAAAAATAATGGATTATTTTTATTGCTAGTAGATATTCATACTTTGCCAACCTTAACAGAACCACAAACCATGAATTGGAGTTTTGTAAGGGAATACTTTCCGGAATTCGAAATTTTAGAAGAGAAACATTTGGAGCGCACAGAAACCTATAAAATTTATACTAATGTCAGGAATAGCAAAGCAGTCGAAGATAATGCAGTAAGAGGAGTATTGACAACAAAATTGAGGAAGCGAACATTAGAGGAAATCAAAGATTTGATGATTGACTATTGAATTAGCAAATTAGATAATTAGATAATTAGCAAATGGGCTGGGTGCTTAAACTTTAAACAATT
>JBDNGV010000182.1:0-3858 GCA_041689125.1 Daejeonella sp. | reverse complement strand
GTTCAGCTTCCTCTTCCGAAACATATCTCCGCAGATAAGGTAACCGAAAAAATATCTCCCGAAAAAGATGTGGATGGTTTTCATCCAATTAATATAGGCCGAATGCAGCGAAACCTTCCCTCCTTTCTTCCGGCAACTCCATATGGTATTTTACTGATGCTTCAGGAATATGGCATCGATACTTCTGGAAAACATTGTGTAGTAGTTGGAAGAAGTAATATCGTAGGTTCTCCAATGAGTATCTTAATGGCAAGGAATACTAATCCTGGAAATTGCACTGTGACCATTTGCCATAGTAAAACCCCGGACATCAAAAAATTTAGCCTAGATGCAGATATATTGATTGTTGCAATCGGTAAAAAGAATTTCATTACTGCCGACATGGTAAAAGAAGGTGCCATTGTAATTGACGTTGGTATGAATCGCGAAACTTCCACTGAGACCAAATCAGGTTATAAACTTTATGGAGATGTAGATTTTGAAAATGTTGCACCCAAAAGCTCATGGATCACTCCGGTTCCGGGAGGTGTGGGTTTAATGACAATCGTAGGTTTACTTAAAAACACCCTTTCTTCTGCTAAGAAAGAGATCTATAAATAATTACGTAAATAATATTTTTATTGTACGTAATTATAAGTATTCTCGTAAAAGATTACAAAAAAGTTTATTATGAATGCTAAATTAACACTCAGCTTTAATGAAGAAGTGATCAATAAAGCAAAAAAATATGCAGAAGAAAATGATATTAGTTTATCAAGACTTATAGAATTTCTATAAAAAAAGTTACTTCATCTGATTATCAATCGCTTGAACAATATCCCATAGCTGATTGGGTAAATCTGATAGCAGAAGGCAAAGCTGAATATCAAACCAAACGAAGCAGGGATTCAATAAAAAAAGAATATTTTGAATCAAGAAAATGAATATTTTTCTGGATGCGAATATTCTGGTTTCTGTATTGAATAAAGAATATCCTATTTTCACATGTTCAGCCAGAATATTGAGTCAAGCCGGAAACAAAAAGTTTGCTCTACTTACTTCCCCAATCTGCCTAGCTATTGCCTATTATTTTGCCGAAAAAAAGCATAAGAGCAGTGTTGCCAAGGCTAAAATAAAAATCCTTTCTGAACATATTACAATTGCTTCTAATTCTAGTGCAGCTGTTCTCAAATGTTTGATGAACCCTTCCATTCATGATTTTGAGGATGGACTTGAATATTATGCTGCGCTAGAGAACGGTTGTAAATGCATCATCACAGAAAATAAATCAAATTTTTACTTTTCTGAAATTGAAGTGCTGAACTGTGAGGAATTCTGCGAAAAATATCTTTTCAAATAGGATTACAAATTCACCATAATTTCCACCACGGCTTTGAAATTCCGACATATAGTCCGTCCTCTCTGAGTTCAATCGGATAGGTATCGATATAATTACCTTGGCCTTCGGCACCACGACCACTTATTAGATCAAATTCATGCCTGTGGTAAGGACATACAAGTTTACCTAAGGCACACCATCCTTTACTAAGATCAGCACCTGCATGTGGGCATTTATTCTGCACTGCATAAAATTCCTTTCCTAGCTTTACTATACAAAGTTTTCTTCCCGAAACCTGTACAGTTATTATAAAATCTTCAGAAGAAGATATTCTATCGGGAAGTATTTTAATCCAGTTCATAATTAAGATAAATTGTCAGCATTATGTCTCTATCTGTTTTGCATAAGCTTGATCCCTTAAACTTAAGTATATTTGCGCTTAAATTACGAAATGGCACACCAAATTCCGCTTGACGGCACCTTATTACCATTAATGGAAGAATTCTATACCATACAAGGTGAAGGATTTCACTCCGGAAAAGCAGCCTATTTCATACGCTTGGGTGGTTGTGACGTTGGTTGTCACTGGTGTGATGTAAAGGAAAGCTGGGATGCAGACTTACACCCATTAAGTCCTTCGGACGAGATTGTAAAAAATGCTGAAAAATATCCTGGAAAAGCAGTTGTAGTTACAGGTGGAGAGCCCCTGATCTATAACCTTGATTATCTTACTTCAGAATTACAGAAAAGAGGAATTAAAACATTTATTGAAACATCAGGTGCGTATCCTCTTTCAGGCTCTTGGGATTGGATATGCCTTTCACCAAAAAAATTCAAAGCACCGCGTCCGGATATCGCTCCATTAGCCGGGGAATTAAAAGTTATTGTTTTCAACAAGAGTGATTTTAAATGGGCGGAGGAATATGCAGACACAGTATCTGAGGGTTGTAAATTGTATCTACAGCCGGAATGGTCTAAAGCTGCAGAAGTAATTCCGATGATCATTGATTATGTGATGCAGAACCCAAAATGGGAAATTTCTCTTCAGACCCATAAATATCTTAATATTCCATAATTCTTCTAATCTTCAAAATATTAGGCGATAAAAAATTACAAACCTGTAATGATTTTTATCTGTTTAATAAATTATAGGCTTAATAGCGAATATTTTCTACCTTCATACAAAGGGAAAGCCTTATAAGTATGAAAAGATTACTGGTATTTTTATGTCTTTTACCTTGTATTTGTTTCGCACAAAAACAAACTTCATCTCCGGTTAAACAGGCCCAAAAATCATACCTTCTGGCAAATCAATATTTAGGTTATAAACTGTATGATAAGGCAATTATCGAACTAAATCAGGCAGTTATCCTTGACAAGAGTTTTACAGCTGCATATCAACAGCTTGGTGATATATACAGAATATCAGGAAAATTCAGCAATGCACTGACCAATTATCGTAAAGTTCTGGAATTAGACCCCGAGTTTTTACCACTCACATATTATGGAATTGCCGAAAGTGAATTAAATACTGGCAATTATTCCAAGGCAGTTGAACATTTCAATAAGTATTTAACCTATCCTAGCTTGAGTACCGAAAGCAAGCAAAAAACTGAAAAATATATTGTCGATTGCAAATTTAGTCTAGAAGCAATAAAGTATCCGGTTAGTTTTAAACCTGTTAATCTGGGTCCAGGGATTAATTCTAAAGAGGAAGAATATCTGCCTGTAATCACCGCTGATGAGAAAATGATCATATTCACTCGTCAGACCAATAGAAATGAAGATTTCTTCAAAAGTGTCAAAAAGGACAGTGTATGGTCTACGGCTGAATATTTAAGTAAAGATATTAACACCTACAACTATAATGAAGGGGCGCAATGTATATCTCCGGATGGTAATTATTTATTTTTTACGGGCTGTAATCGTCTGGACGGTTTAGGAAGGTGTGATATCTACATTTCCAAATGGGAAGGAAATGCTTGGAGTAAACCATTTAATATTGGGTCACCGATAAATACACCCGGCTGGGAATCTCAGCCATCTATCAGTGCCGATGGTAGAACCTTATATTTTGTTAGTACCAGAAAAGGTGGATATGGTGGATATGATATCTGGAAATCTGACCTCAATTTGGAAGGATCCTGGGGTATCCCTGTTAATCTTGGACCAGAAATAAATACCCTTTACGATGAACAATCACCTTTTATTCATCCGGATGATGAAAGTCTATATTTTTCTTCAAATGGTTGGCCCGGTCTTGGCAACAAGGATCTTTTTATGAGCCGAAAACTTTTCAAAGATGATGTTCAAACAGGTTGGAAGCAAGTTCAGAATCTTGGATATCCTATCAATACTTTTGGGGAAGAAAGTGGATTGAGTATCAGCAGTAATGGCAAACTTGCATTCTTTTCTACAAATCAAAAAGGTGGATTTGGCGGACTTGATATTTACTCATTCGAATTGCCGGAAGCCATGAGACCAAATATGGTAACCTACGTAAAGGGATTAGTTTTTGACAAAAGCACAAAAGAAATTCT
>JBDNGV010000181.1:0-9366 GCA_041689125.1 Daejeonella sp. | reverse complement strand
TTTCCATCCACCCCCTTTAATTCCCCCCGCCAGCGGGGGACACTGGACGCCTAAGCAAATCGCCTAAAAGAAATAAATCCCATTTTACTTGAATACCTAGGCACCATGCTATCCCCCTTTGGAGGGGGGCGCTTGGGCAATGTGGTGTGGCAGGGGGAGGATGCTTTGTAAATTGTTCCACCCCCTTTAATTCCCCCGCCAGCGGGGGACACTGGGCGGCTAAGCAAATCGCCTAAAAGAACTAAATCCCCATTTTACTTGAATACCTAAGCACCATGCTACCCCCCTCTTTCGGAGGGGGCTGGGGGGAGGCCGATACCTAGTCTTGTTATGCCCTTTTAATCCACGTAAGCAATACAATCAATTTGTAAAAGAATGCCATCTCTGCCCATTAAATCAGTTCCACATCCTGTGTATGAACGTACTGGCGCAGGATCAGGAAAATATCCTCGGTAAGCTTCGTTCAGGGCAGCAATGTTTTTATTGGGCTCAGCCACAGTCATGTGTACTTTAAGGACATTTGCCATGGAGGATCCGGCTCCTTCGAGCACTTCTTTCATAGTATCCAATGCACTGCGTATCTGCACTTGAATATCTCCGGGCTCTTTGCGCCTTTCAGCATACCAGCCTCCAATACCTGAAAGGAATAGGAGATGTCCTGAGCGGATACAGCCTGATAAAACTCCTGCAGGAGCCGGTTTTGTTCCATTTGCTGCCGGAGTAGATACCGTAGGATTTGTATTACCTCCGCTATTACTCCGCCTGATTACCTCTTTTTTGGGCGTCCATTGTCCCTTTTGCTTTTTGTTTTGAGCATTGACTTCTGAAGGAATTGCTGCTGCAGCTCCTGCTAAAGGAAGAAGACTCAGACTTTTTAGAACCTTTCTGCGATCCATAAGTTTATTTTATTAAAATTAAAAATGAGTTTAATTAATCAACATAAGCGATACAGCTCACTTGGCAAAGAATGCCATCCCTGCCCATCTGGCTGGTTTTAGATCCGCTATATGAACGTACAGGAGGATTTTCAGGGAAAAATTCAGCATAAGCTTCATTGAGTTTTGCCATATTTTTGTTTGGCTCAGCTACAGTCATCTGTATCTTCAACACATTGGCCATAGATGATCCAGCACCTTCCAGAATCCCCTTCATGGTAGTTAATACACTACGGATCTGCACCTGAATATCCCCTGCCTCAGCCCTTTGGTTTGCATACCAGCCTCCAATACCACCAATGAACAATAAGTGCCCTGAACGAAGGCAGGAACCTGCCGGGGTTTTAATCAATTCTTTTTTTGGAAGCCATTCTTCAGCAGCTGCTGATTCTGCTTCCATTCCGGCATGGTGCTTCGCAATAGCTGCAGTAGCAATTCCTGCTAGTGGAATCACACTCAGACCCTTTAATATTTCTCTGCGTTTCATCGGTTTTATTTGTCTTTTACTAGTTCTAAATATAATGAAAAATGGAAGGAATAATTATTTTGATTCGGGAACTTTGATTCCAAGCTCTTTAGCTAATTTCATAATTTCTCCCATTATTGTTGGTTCGATAGATTCCTTCCATTTTGCAGGTAATCCGGCTGCCATCTGGGAGGTATGACCTTCGTATGCACCTTCGCGCAGTATTGCAACGGTTGGAATATAAGCCATCACGTCATTGGAATAGCCCATTACAAACAAGTTAGATCCGAATATCTTTTTAAGATTGATGGCATAATCTACCACAGGTTCGCCACCTAAACTAACCAACTGCTGGTCACCCATTTTCCAGAACTGTACCGGATAGGGATAGCTTTTAATGAAACTCTCGCCATTATCTGCCTTTTTGATCATATTCAGTGCCCAGTTTTTAATATATCCTTTTTCTTTGGAAGCTATTTCGCTCAGTTCTGCCTTGCTTGGTGCATCTTCCAGCTCTATTGTAACTTCTGAATAGGCGGTACTTAATTTGGGCTCAAGCTCTTTCATTTCAGTTTCCATAGCGGCATCAACTGCAAGGGCAAGCTCCTGTCCATATTGTTTGGCCAATGGTACGGTTCTGCGGGGCAGTGCATTCTGGTCGCCTCCGCAGCCCTGGAAAAATAGAGCGGTGGCTCCGGGATGAGCTTTTTCTAACTGAATCTGGGCATAACCGGCATAATCCCCCGACCATTCATAACCGTTTAATACGGTATTATGACAAGCATATCCAAAAGCAATCGCTATTATTTTTCCCCTTTTATCGCTTACCCGTATTACGGGTACTGCATAATCGCTTGGTCCATTTAAATCGGTTTGGGCATTTATATTTGCCTCAATATTATTGCGTCTATTAACTGCAAAGCGTGCAATTCCGTTTTGAGTTGAGATATTTACAGGTTTCATTGAACTTACA
Source organism: Daejeonella sp. (assembly GCA_041689125.1). GTDB lineage: Bacteria > Bacteroidota > Bacteroidia > Sphingobacteriales > Sphingobacteriaceae > Daejeonella. The sequence continues at coordinate 6,992 of JBDNGV010000181.1, read as the reverse complement.
GCCTTTTCAACCAGAGCTACCATCTGATCTTCAAATTTTAAGCTATAATTCCTGACAAGTTTTTTTTGTTGATCATCTAAAGGATACAAATCCATGTATCCACTTTGCAGTACGGGACCTGAATGGGTATGGGAAGAATTGATTATAATTTGACTTCGGGAAAGTTGATGACTTTTTTCCAGACGGTCTCGGATTGGATCAGACAGGCTTTTTGGAATTTCTGATAAATCGACAGTGATAAGTACTCCTTTTTTGCCTTCAGCATCTTCAAAAACTAGCGCTTTTGCCCAAAGTTCATGAAGCTTGCCTTCTGATGGGTGGACGCGTGAAGCAAATCCGGCCATCCACATCGATTCTTTTGGTGTGATGATTACACTTGCTACTCCGGCTTTCCAGGTCTTAGCTTTTCTTTCCTGAGCGTATACTTCCCGACTTGAAATAAAGAATAGAGAAAAAGTAAAAAATAAAGCCAGAAACTTATTCATAAAGCAATACAATTTGTTGCAGGAAATAGCAAATGCAATTTAAAAATTTAATTCAAACTGTTGCTAATCATTATTTTACGAGTAATCTTCTGCATCTAGGATGCGGAAGATTTTATGGTTAGGTTTACTGAAGTACCTGTTTGTACTTCACAAGATCTGCCTCTAACTCTTTATACGGAATATCCTGCACTTTATAATTCTTATCAATGGCAATTGATGCAGCAATTGCTGCAGATTGTCCAAGCACCATAAATACCGGCTCCATACGGATGGATCCAAAGGCGATATGTGTGGCAGATAAGCATGCAGGTGCAAACAAATTGTTTACTTCTGATTTTTTAGGAACGATTGATTGATAGCTTATCGGATATGGACTTGCAACATGTGCTTCCACATTGCCTTCATTTTTAACAAAACCATTCACATCCACATAACGTTTGATATTGTGTGAATCCATGCCATAAGCACCCATCCCAATTGGATCTTGAGCGACTATAAGACCCTCACAATTTTTTTGTGTCATCACATAATCACTGACCATACGTCTTGCCTCTCTAATATATAATTGTCCCTGCCAGCCATCTTCTCTTTCATATTCATCTTTACAAGTACCCCATTTAGAAACCACCTCTCTAACTTGTGCTGGAATTCGGGGATGATTGGCAAGGGTCCACATTAAACCCTGTTGGTATTTTCTGTGGCGTTCCACAATCTTTTCGCGTTCTTCATAAGTACCTTCCGGGTAATCATAATTCTGACCAATAAAATCTGTTGAGAAACCTTTCTGGTTATTGGTATCTGTTTTACGGTTTGGCATGTCAGAATTTATCCAAGGTACCAATGGGTCGCCATAATCATACATTTTATCTACAGGACCTTTTGCGGCTTCATAGTTCCTAAGTAATAATTCATAATCCAGTTCTTTATAACCTGCAGGTTTGGCAAATGGTATTCTGTTATCCGGATGATTGGTCAAGGTCATGCGGAAACAATAGGTCTGTATTTTAGTATCTCCATTTCCATCAATGCCCGGTTTTCCCGGACTAATAAATGGAAGCAAACCGCTTTTAGGATCACCCTTTTTAATGTATGGATCAACCCCCTCAATAAAATTATGATTATAAGTGTTCATTGATATGGTTTTACGCAGCGTTAGGCTAATTTTGTTTGCTTGTATGCCGTTTAATGATTCACCATATTGATCGTTAGATTCACGGCCCACAGAATAGCTTACACCGGCTGCTGCCATTAAATCTCCTTCATAAGTGGCATCGATAAACATCTTTCCTTGGTAGACTTGACCGCTTTCCATTTGAATGGATGTTATTTTTCCTTCAGTTTTTTTAACTCCGCTTTTACGGTTTAAACGCTGATTATAAACCAGGGTAATGTTATTTTCCTTACTTAACATCTCTTTAAAAATTTTCAATGCAGACGAAGGTTCAAAAGTCCACATGGCATCTTCATGAGTAGCGCTGGTGGTTTGGCCGCCGTCTTTATAGCTTTCCCTTTTTTGCCAAATCCAGTTTTCTGGTTTCTGGTAATAAGCTTTTACATTTTGATAGAATTCTCTGGATAATCCACCAATTGCCTGTTTGTTTCCTATATCTGTCTGTCCGAGTCCACCGGTTGTTAGTCCGCCGATTCTGTTAGTAGGTTCAATTAAAACAACTTTTTTACCCATTCTAGAGCTTTGAATTGCTGAGCTTATGCCAGTTGAGGTAGCACCATAGATTACAATATCATGTTGTTGAGCGGTTTGGCTAAATACGTCTTGATTCCCCCATAAAATTAATATTGAAAGTAGAATACTGAGTTTATTAAAGGCCTTCGGAGTAAAATTTAGATACATAAAATCTGTTTTGTTATTAATTAGAACTATTTGAATAAAACTAAGGAAATATTTTTGTTTTCTGTACAAACAGACAGAGATCGTCAGGGAAACCGATGTCTCGTCCTGCCATAGCTTGTCGTTAAAGCCAAGCATTCATGAAAACAAAGCAATTATCAAGGGAAAAGATTTATCCATTTTAATTCTTTTAGATACCATTCTTTCCAGTGGTGGTTATGCTGCAGGAAATAGAGTGATTGATCTAGAAAAAGAAGTTTTTATTCTCTTTGGAGAAACCCTCAACGAATTTAATATCGATTTTTCAATTGACAGTTTTTATTCCAAAACCCGCAATTTTTCGACCTATTTAACTATTAAAGATTTTGACGAAAACTGGAATGTTGCGAAATATAAAATTGGAGCGGTTGAACCCAATGGTTACACCCGAATTGGTGCTGCACTTCGACATGCCGGCGCACGTATGGACAAAAGAAAAACAAAAAATAAATGGATAATTCTAATTTCTGACGGAAAACCCAATGATTATGACAAATATGAAGGTAAATATGGCATTAACGATGTAAAACAAGCACTACGTGAACTTAACGAACGTAATATCAATTCCTATGCCTTAGCTATTGAAGCACAAGCAAAATATTATTTACCGCAAATGTTCGGTCAAAATCACTATCAAATTTTAACAACACCAGTCGAGTTGTTAAAATCATTAGTGAAATTATACGAAAAAATTAAACATCAAAAATAAATATGAATACCGCTTAAAATTAATTACAATAACATTTATGATCCACCGGGAGACATTATAATGGGGGGTCATTATTCCCCTTGAACTCATCACTTTTGGAATGGCTTTAGTCGAAGGGAAAATATACTCATGGAAATCACCAGAAATTACACTCATCCATGTCGCGCCATGACAGAGACTGGCAAATGAGTGGCTTAGCACACGTATGAGCTTCCAGTTTTGCTGGATAATTGTACGCAATATAATCTTGTTATTTTAAAAAGCACTATTCTTTAACCTTGGGACTGAAGCACCCGCATTGCAGAAGCTATTATTCTTTTGATTTTTGCTCCATAGCATTTTATAAATTATCCTACGGACTGAACGTGATTTTTAGATTTTCATGATTTTGTTTTACAAATCCTGTTCATCATTTAATCCTAAAAAGCATGGTTCAGACAATTTTCATTCTGCACCTGTGGTGAGCGAAGCCGAACCATTCTTCATCCGCACATTATTCCTTCACTTCCGCTTTCGCCCCCAACAGATTATTCAGCATCTCCATTTCCGCTTTCAATTTCTCAAACTCATCTTTGCTTGCGGTAGCGGTTTGAGTAAATAATTCCTTTAGATTATTTATCGCACCCAAATTTGATGGTAGGTACTTTGCGAACTATTATTAGGATAATCATCAACTTCCCATCTATTATTAGCACCTATAGCCCAATGGGAATATCCCCAGAGCCAAAAGGGAAAAAATGTAATTGAATTATCTCCATAATTAGAAAGCACATCACCGCCACTAGCGGGTAAAAAAGCCGTATGACCTGAGAGTAAGGTGTGGTTTGCTACGTTTTGAATAGTACTAAAATCACCCGTTCCTACGAATTGGATCTTCAATCCGGTATGATTTAAACAAAGTGCTGGAAGCTATTGAAGTAGGCAAAAAGAAAGGGATAAAAGCTATATAAAAGCCTCAATCCCTTTAAACTCTTTGACCGCAACCAAAGGTACAGAAAACCGCATCATAATAAACCTTACTTTCTGCAAAGCAGCCACTAACCAGGCGAAGGATAAGCGAAATAAGCGGCTTAGAACTGCCCACGCTCTGCCGGGCATTTGAACCTTGCCAGTAAAAGAAAGCTTCTTAAAGTGGCTCATATTAAGCCCTGCCAAACTACGGGCAAACGGGTTTACCATTATTTTATAAATAATGCGATAGAGGGGGCTTAAAAATGAATTTTAACGTAAATGATTTTATAGATGAAACACCTTCACTAAGCACTGAAGCCAAAGAAGGGCAAACAAACCGTTTTCCAGTTGAGGTTTTCCCGTTGCCAGTTCAGCAAATAATTACAGCCACAAACGAAAACCTGAATTTCCCTATTGATTTTATCGGGCCTTCATTACTGTATGCTGTTTCGGTTACCGTTGGCAATACTCACAGGGTTGAAGTAAAAAAAGGTTGGCTGGAAAGCTCGGTTTTATACCTTTCTATTGTAGCCCGTGCATGAACGAATAAGAGCCGAACCCAAAACGATTTTATTGATAAAATACTTTTTGTAATTCCCGATAACTTACGAAAGGAATATTGGAGTGAAACGGATTTAAACCCCGTTGTTTCTGAAAATTGGCAAAGAATTGTTTCAAATTTTTTGAGTATATCAGTTACTAATGATTAAACATTGAACCCCAGCCCCGAAATATTAAAGTTTACACCCGAAGCCAAACGCATATTATTTGAATGGCAGAAAATAAACACCGACCAAAGTAATGAAGCCGAAAATGAAGCAGTAAGCGGTATTTATAGCAAGTTGGAAATGTACGCTGTTCGGTTGGCTCTAATACTTGAAATGATGCGGTACGCTTGTAATGAAAGCGACAAACAAGCGGTAAGCGTTGAGGCAATAAACGGGGCTTTAATGTTGGTTGAGTATTTCAAAAATTCAGCAATAAAAGTTCATTCTATTATTTCAAATGCCAGTCCGTTGGACAAACACCCAGCCGACAAACAAAACCTTTACAAAGCCTTGCCGAACACTTTTACAACTGAAACAGGCTTACAGGTTGCCGAAAGTTTGGGAGTGCCTGAAAGGACTTTTAAACGGTTTCTGAACGAAACAGTTTTATTCAAATGGATAAGCAGGGGCGAATATGAAAAGCGTATTTAATCAAATGGCATTTGTGCCAAGTGCCAAACAGTTTTAAAGTGAAAGTAAGCCGGATTTTAAAGAATTGAAATGGCTGAACACCAATACATATTAGAGCAAAAACCGAACTTCGGAAAGTTCCCTTCCTATTTGCTGCACACCTTTCAATATACGCTGGGTTTGTGTGGGCGAAGGTTTTTTAATGCCTTTGATATATTGGGCCAAAAGGCTTTGGTTAATGCCTATCCTTTCCGAAAGGGCTTTTGCATTAATAACCCTGTAAAATGCAAAGAAACTTTCAAGGTCGTATTTAAACTGTATTTCATCAATGGTATAGGTAAAACCCTTATCCTCAAAAGAAAGGTTTACAGCATCCAAAACCATTTCTTTAAGTTCATCAAAGGTATCCCCTTGCGTACCTATAAAAATTTCGCCCACCTTGGCGGTGGCACTATATCCGGTATCCTCTTTAAGGATTGTCATCACAATTTTTGGCTTTTTCATCTTTTTGTTGTTTTAATAGCTGCCTGTTTTAGAATTGCATTAAGCAGCCCCTTTTTTACTTCTTTGGAAGCATGGAAGGGAACAGGTATTGAACCTTCCTTTTTAGGATGCTTCATAATAACATGGCTGCCCGATTGCCTTACCTCATACCAACCGTCCTTTCTTAAAAGTCTTAATAGCTCGCTGCTTTTCACGAAAACAAAGGTAATAAATTTATTACTTTATGCAAAACCATAGATACATATTGCAACCCTACAATGGCATGAATACCCGTTACGGTTGCCCGGCCCCGAAGTGGGGTAAGGATAAACCCTTTTAATATCAAAGGTTTGCAAGTTTGCAAACATCATTAAATCATGAACGAACAAACACAATTTCTAAAATATGTACGTACCAAAATGATATTCTCTTTGGGGTTGCGTAATGAGAATGACCTGATGCAGCCGGGGCATATTGGTACCAATGAAATTCAGGAGCGATTTTTTATAGGCAATTATAAAGATCAGATCCGGGAGTTAGTGGATACCAAAGAATTAGAAGTCACTCAAAATGGATTAGCCTATTATTATAAAGCCCTAAAGCCCGGTGGTTATGATTTGAGCCTGTTAATATCCAGACCGATACCAGAGGACATAGTAACTCAAACGATGCTAAAACACCTTAAAAGCGTATCTCTGCCTAAAGATGCGGCTACAACTGATTACTTTAATCTTTTTTTAAAGTATAGAAATATTCGACCAGACTTATTTTTTAAGGTAGATACTTTTTGCGGACGTGTTCACACACCAATAAGTAATTTTCACAGAACACACCGACCTAATTTAAAGCTATACGGCAAAGATACTACAGGCTTAGACGTACAAACTATGCAACCGCTTTTATTGGGTAAAATATTGAATAAAGAAATCGGAGAGAATGATTTTAGTAAATGGCTTAATGAGGGCAAGGATATATACTTAATGTTAAAGGATAAAGCCGGAATAAATACAAGAGATAAAGCAAAGAAAAGATTTTTTGAAATTCTTTTCTCTGTCCCTAATGAAGATTTAGCCATAATGTTCGGTGAGGCTGATTGGATCAAATGGATTAATGACTATAAATCCAAACCAGAACCTAGGAATAAGAAAGTAAAGTATTTTAAAAATGGATCTATTTCATACCACAACAACCTAGCATGGCTATTGCAGAATACCGAAGTACAAATAATGCGGAAAGTCTGGAACGGTTTAGTAAATGCCGGCATACCCTTTCTTTCAATACATGATGAAGTTATCATA
>JBDNGV010000180.1:0-2865 GCA_041689125.1 Daejeonella sp. | reverse complement strand
TTGTATTTTTTTGATATAAACCAGTGCTAGTCCGGCGAAAATAGATATTAATGCTGTTTGTATATCAATAATAGATCGAGTAGCTATGATGATCACCGCTCCAAGCAGAGATCCGATTACTGCTGCAGTAATGCCATCTACAAATGCTTTGATGCTTTTGTTTTTCGCAATCTTCTTAAACGATGGAGTAAGTATGACAGTGAACAAAAAGCAGGGCAGAAAAGTAGCCAGTGCCGCAATTGAAGCTCCAGGGAAGCCGGCAATAAGGTAACCGATAAATCCAACAGTAATTACGACAGGACCTGTAGTGATCATGGCTACTGCCACAGAATCTATGAATTGGCTTTCAGTCAGCCATTGGTATTCCACCACAAGCCCGGCATGCAGAAATGGAACGATAGCCAAACCACTGCCAAAAACAAGGCTTCCTGCTTTCAGGAAGAAAACACCAATTTCATACAATTTATTATCCTGAAGTCCAATAAAACCAGTTCCTGCGAATATAAAAACAGAAAAATTACCTGGTTTTTTAATCCATTGGGGAGGTGCTTTGAAGAGGAGGTAAATCAGTCCGCAAAGTACGAAAAGGAGAATCTCTTCTTTCTGTCTTACAACTGTTAATATAACTCCTGTCAGATAAAAGATCCATAGGACCCAGTTGCTTTTGATTGAATCTATATTGAGTTTACCGAGAGATTTAATCGTGAGCTTATAGGCGCTGATTGCGATAATCCCGATCACTCTGGCACTAACACCGTAAAATAGATCTTTCATCCAAGATAAACCACTATACAGCTGATAAGCGACTCCAAGGGCAAGAAGTATTAGAAATGAAGGCAATATAAAAGCTAGACCTGTTAACGTAGCACCTATCAGACCATAATGTACAAAACCAATATAGATTCCGAGTTGTGCGGCAAGCGGACCTGGAGCCAGTTGTGCCAATGTAAGCCCTTCTTTATATTCTTCTTCAATGAGCCAGTTTCTTTTCTCAACCAGATCGCTATGCATATATGCAACCAATGCCACTGGTCCGCCAAAACCCCATGTTCCAAGTTTCAGGAAGTAAATGACCAATTCCCTAAGGGTATAATTCTGCTTGTTTATATTGTCTTTTTAAAAACCTATCCCGAACAGAAACCCAATTGTTGAAGAACTCGGCAAAGAGTTTCCAAAGCGTATCGGAATTGGAATTGCTACGAAATAAGTGTTATGTTTCCTTTTTACCAACACTTTATTGAGCAGAGGGGTAAATCCATAACGCCCAGAAGTTTCAAAAGCTGCCCTTCCTGCAAAAGTAAAGCCCTTCCCCAGGGCAAACAGAATGCCCGGATGAATGAGTATGTTATTCGTTCTACTAATGCCATTTTCTACTTTAATAAAAGGAACCAATTCCATTGAGAAGCCAATTTTAGAACTTTTCCAGATATTAATACCAATTGTCATTCCCACAGTATAATTGCCATCAAAATTTGTATGAGTTCCATTACTGCTGGAAGTAATTAGTGGATGAAGGATACCCACATGGCCGGCAATCCTTGGATAAATAGAAGAACTGTTCTGTGCATTTACCCGCACTGTGTTGAATATCAAAGTTAACACTGTTGAAATAATAATCAGTAGTATAGAAGAAGATCGGTTTTTATTCTTCGGAACTGTTTCCTTCATGAATTTCTTGTTCAAAATAAACGCAGTATTGCATTATGAAGCAATAATATGAAGGTTGAAGCGGTAAAAATAGGATACAATTAACCTTTTGTATCTTTTTTACCTTTCAGAAGATTTTTTCTGAAAACAGATGGATTCATTCCGGTTTGTTTTTTGAAGATCCGGGTAAAATGACTTTGGTCTGAGAAGCCTGTCAGATAAGCTATTTCAGATAAGGAATAAGTAGGACTCTCTAAAAGACCGATTGCCTTATCTATCCTTAATTTTCTTATGTATTCTCCAAAGGAAAGGTCATCGAAATGTTTGGAAAATTCACGTGAAAGATAGGTAGGATGGACATTTAATTCTAAGGATATATCTTTAAGATTTAAATTCAGATTAAAATCCAGCTGATCTTGAATAAGCTCTTTGATCTCTTTTACCCAAGCCGGTGTTTTTTTTGTTGAATCTTTTTGCAGGAATTTATGGTTTATATCGAGCAATATTTGATCGACAGGGTTTTGAGTGTGCCTGATGTCTTTCAGGTGTTTCGCCCAGCTGTAGAGAGCATCATAAATGACCATCCCTGCCGTCAATAGCTCCTGATCATCACGGATATTGAAAGCCAGTCCTGCAGAGATAGACCATAAACCTGAGGCCTGGCTTGCCAGATGGTGGTCATCAGTATCTGCACCACGGACAATGGGAGCCATTACCAATAACGCTGGGTCTTTCAGATCGTATTTTTCCAAAAGTTTATCGAAAGTGCATTTATCGGCAAAGTGACTTAATTCAACATCAGGTATGTCGAAAGGAATGGCATCCAGTTCTGAGGCTTTGATCAATACCTCTTTGAATGGAACATAATAAAATATTGCTTCAGGATCTATAAAACGTTTGATCAGCCAGGGGCATGCAATTCGATCAATTTTAGGTCGTTCTCTGGTAATCCATTTCATAGGCTGCAATATACAGACTTAGGAAATTAACTGAGTGTTTAGAATTCGATTTCCACTTCACATCTAAATAAGCACTGACGAATTTATCTTGCATTTCGCCTAGGTAAATTCGCAAGTTGCATCAGACTTGCGAAATCACCTAAACGAGCGGAAAGTAGATTTCGTCAGTCGCCCTAAATGAGTGACTGACGAATTTCCCGTGCATGTCGCCTAAGTAAATTCGCATCAGACTTGCGAAATCACCTAAACGAGCGGAAAG
>JBDNGV010000179.1:0-2215 GCA_041689125.1 Daejeonella sp. | reverse complement strand
TTGTCTGAACTATGATTGATTTGATTTTTGTGATTAGGGTGATTTCAAATCATGCTATTTTCATATTAATCATTTAATCATAAGAATCACAGTTCAGACATTTTCAATTTAATCCTAAGAAAATTATAAAATTACTGCCACATCCAATATTACCCAATTTTAACGTTTAATAATATCTAATTTTGCAAGATTAACCATTAAAATCACATGAGATTTTCCAAGTTCTATTTATATTTTTCAATACTTCTAATTTGTCCTCTGATCAGTTTTGCCCAGCAAGCTTCCTTTAACATCATCGGGAATGTCACAAACCCGGAGATAAAAGCATTGTATTTTACAGAAAGTTCTTTTTTCAATAATGTAAAGCCAAAGGTTCAAAAAGTGGATGTTTTGGAGGGTAAATTCATTATTAAGGGAGCTTTTACCGAGCCTGTTCCTGTTTTTCTTTCGCTTAGCCAGGATTATAAGAAGGATCCTACTGAGTCGAAGCAGTTTATTCTTGACAGTGGTAATATCATTTTTCTGATGAAAGAAGGAATAACTGACGCACTTATAAGTGGTTCAAAAGCTCAGGAAGATATGGAGCGATTAAGTTTGGGGCAAGCACCTTATTATGAAAAGTTAAACCAAATCGAAGAGGAGGCTGAACTGAAATCACAGGCCGCGATTTCTCCTGATTCTATAGTTTCTCTGTTTCGGATTTTGTTCAGGGATGTTAACAGGGAATTGGTGGACTATCAACGGGATTTTGTAAAGCAAAACTCTTCTGCCTTCGCATCCCTTTTGTTGATTCCAAGTATTGCCGGGAGCAACTTTAATTTCTTTGAAGCCGATACTCTGTTGAGTGGCCTCAGTTTGGGGATACAAAGCAGTTTAACTGCCAAACTGGTAAAGGATTACATCGATTCGGAAAAGAAAACCTCCTTGGGTGCTCTTGCTCCAGATTTCGCATTGTCGGATACCTCTGGGAAAGCAATACCGCTATCCTCTTTAATAGGCAAATATGTGCTGCTTGATTTCTGGGCTGCCTGGTGCGGGCCCTGCCGTCAGGAAAACCCAAATGTGGTAAATGCATACAACTTGTATAAAGACAAGGGCTTCACTGTTTTCGGTGTTTCTCTAGATAGGGATAAAAAGAGCTGGCTTGCTGCAATCTCTGAAGATAATTTGAATTGGCAACATGTTTCTGATCTGAAATATTGGGGAAGTGAAGCGGCAGCATTGTACCGAGTTACCAGTATTCCCAGAAATTTCTTACTTGACCCGAATGGTAAAATCATTGGGCGGGATCTTCGTGGAACTGATTTAATGGATAGATTAAACGAATTGTTCCCTAAATAGAGATAAAATTTAGAATTCTACATCAGATCCGCACCGATATCAGGACGATAATACCTACCATCAAAATAGATTCTACCTGCGTCTGCTGTGGCGTTTTGCACTGCATCAAACAGATTATCCTGTAGCGAAGTGATGGCGATAACTCTACCTCCATTTGTTTTAACGATGCCATTATCAAGTTCAGTCCCTGCGTGAAAAGCGACCGATTTTCTCAGGTTTTCTATCCCTGAAACCGCTTTCCCTTTTAAATACTCTCCGGGATATCCCCCGGCCACGATCATTATTGTAGCGGCAAATTTGGGAGAAATTTTTAATTCTTTTTCTGAGAGATTTTCATCAGCAACACCCATGAATAGTTCGATGAGATCACTTTCAATCCTAGGTATTACACTTTCGGTTTCTGGATCTCCCATGCGTACATTGTATTCGATCACAAAAGGCTCCTTACCATCTGCCGAACTTGCAGCCATCAGACCGATGAAGATGAATCCTTTATATGGGATATTATCTTTTTTTAATCCTTCTATTGTTGGGATGATAATCCGGTCTTCGACCTTTTTCATAAATGCTTTATCAGCAAAAGGAACAGGAGAAACCGAACCCATTCCGCCGGTATTTAATCCGGTATCATCTTCACCAATCCGCTTGTAATCCTTGGCTTCGGGCAGAATTTTATAAGATTTGCCGTCGGTTAAAACAAATACAGAAAGCTCAATTCCGCTTAAAAACTCTTCAACGACCACTGTGCTGCTGGCTTCCCCGAATTTTGCATCGGCCAGCATAGCGTTTAATTCAGCTTTTGCATCGGCCAGACTTTCACAAATCAGAACACCTTTTCCGGCAGCTAATCCATCAGCTTTTAAAACAATCGGAA
>JBDNGV010000178.1:0-10787 GCA_041689125.1 Daejeonella sp. | reverse complement strand
TCGAAACATTAAGGATTACAGGAAATTGAAGAAATTCTTTGCTGATCCCACACATATAGACAAGATCAGGTATTGGCTGTTCCAGATTGGTGCAAGGGCAGAATATCAGACTTCTTTATTTTAATTTAATCAAGGCTGAAAGGTTTCAAGCCCATCAGCCTTAAAATTATGTTTTCTTAAACAGAATGATGATATTCAGCCATAATTAACAAGATTGGCAATAACAGAATTTGATGCGATAATTGTAGGTTCCGGTCCGAATGGTCTCTCGGCGGCTATTGCTTTACAACAGGCGGGGCTTTCGGTTCTGATCCTTGAGGCTAAGGATACTATAGGAGGGGGATTGCGATCTGCAGAACTTACATTACCCGGGTTTATGCATGATATCTGTTCTGCGATTCATCCGCTTGCTGCGGGCTCTCCATTTTTTAATACACTGTCCTTAGACCAACACGGACTTGAATATATTTACCCGGAGATGGCAGCAGCCCATCCTTTTGATGATGGAACTGCTGCAGCCCTTAGTGGAAGTGTTGAAGACACTGCAGCAACACTGGGAATTGACAAGGAAACCTATGTCAATCTGTTCACGCCCCTAGTCAAGAGTTGGCCAGGAATGGTTAAGGATGTTTTAGGTCCCTTGCGTTTTCCAAAACATCCACTAGACATGGCGGCCTTTGGCCTAAATGCCTTGCGCTCTGCTTCATCTCTCGTGGCAAAGTTTAAAACAAAAGAAGCCAGAGGTTTATGGGGTGGCATGGCAGCCCATTCCTTACAACCATTAAGTAATCTCAGCACTTCTGCCTTTGGGCTTGTTTTGATGACTGTAGGGCACCTAAATGGATGGCCTGTGCCACTAGGCGGATCGAAACAAATTGCCAATGCACTGGCTTCTTACTTCCTGTCATTGGGTGGAAAAATAGAAACAGGAATACATGTGCGCTCAATGGCAGATATTCCACCTTCTCGCACGGTACTTTTTGATTTGACCCCAAAACAGATCTTGCAAATAGCAGGGGAGCGGTTTTCATCTATTTATAAATGGCAGTTACAGCGGTACCGTTACGGGATGGGCGTGTTTAAAATAGACTGGGCTTTGGATGGGCCAATTCCTTTCACTGCTCCCGAATGTCATAAAGCCGGAACAATACATCTGGGTAATACTTTTGAGGAGATAGCCAAGGGAGAAGCACAGGCTGCGGCAGGGGTACTGCCGGAAAAGCCATTTGTTCTGCTGGCACAGCAAAGCTTATTTGATTCTATGCGTGCACCTGAGGGTAAACATACCGCCTGGGCGTATTGTCATGTACCCAATGGATCTGAAGTGAATATGACCGATGCCATAGAGAGGCAGGTAGAACGTTTTGCTCCCGGTTTCAGGGACCTGATTTTGGCAAAGCATACCATGAATACCCGGGAAATGGAAGCCTATAATCCCAATTATATTGGAGGAGATATCAATGGAGGAGTGATTGACATAACACAATTATTTACCAGACCTGCTCTGAGGTCGTCACCATACCGTACATCTTCCAAAGGAATTTACATTTGCTCTTCATCAACACCTCCCGGTGGAGGTGTACACGGGATGTGTGGTTATAATGCTGCTAAACAAGTACTCAAGGATATTTTTAATATCAAAATTTGTTTATAAAATTTATGTCAGAACAGAAAAAAATTGTAATACATGAGGACTGGACAGTTGTTATCCTTGGAGCCCTGATCATTATTATATTTCTTGCTGGTCTTATTTTAAAAGTGCCGGTTTTTAATTGGGGTAATTCAGACGAGCTTTTTGAGAAGGTTCTTTCAAGTGGTAATCTGAGCCTCATTTTTATTCAGTTCATATTCGTTTTGCTGATAGCTTTATTAGGAGCATTACTTACTGCTAAGCCCATTAAACATTTCATGTACGGTTTTCCCTTGGTTTATCTGATCACGATCATTGCATTAATACTGGCAGGGAATAGTCAGGTAAAGGAATTTAATCTCGAGGCAGTTATTTTCAGTTTGGGTTTAGGGCTGATCATTAGTAACTTTTTTAGATTGCCTGAATGGCTGCGTTCATCACTTTCAACAGAGCTGTTTGTCAAGATCGGGTTGGTATTATTGGGAACAAGCGTAATCTTCTCTGATGTTTTAAAGGCTGGGTCACTCGGACTGATTCAGGCCTTGGCAGTGGTTTTATCGGTATGGTACTTCGCTTTTTGGTTATGTAAGAAGATGAAAATAGACGATGAACTCACTATGATGATCTCTAGCGCTGTTTCAATCTGTGGAGTTTCGGCTGCGATAGCTACTTCAGGAGCGATCAAAGGTGATTCAAAAAAACTATCTTATGTAATCTCGATGGTATTGATCACAGCAATTCCCATGATGATATTCATGCCAATGATCGCCAAGTACTTTGACCTATCGCAGGAAGTGACCGGTGCATGGCTTGGGGGAAGTATAGACACAACAGGTGCAGTGGTTGCATCGGGCTCATTAGTTGGTGAAACAGCACTGAAGATCAGTACCATCGTGAAGTTCTCACAAAACGTACTTCTTGGTTTAGCTGCTTTCGCGATTTCGGTATACTGGACCTATACCAAACATCCCAAAGCAGGTGAACCTGAGGGCAAACCAAGCCTGAAAGTTATATGGGAGCGTTTTCCGAAATTTGTTTTGGGCTTTCTGGCCGCTTCTCTATTATTCTCATTTGTACTCAGTCCGGAAGCCATTTCATCTGTAAAAGGAAGTCTTAAGAATTTGCAGGGATTATGGTTTGCACTTGCATTTACCAGTATCGGACTAGAAACTAATTTTGCTGATCTTTTTAATAAACAAAGTAAGCGACCATTTTATGCCTTTCTGATTGCCCAAGGATTCAATGTGATTGTAACCTTGATTATTGCTTTGATTCTGTTTGGATAAACAGGATTTTGCTTAGATCCAATTTCTTATTCTCTCAATAATTTAAATATGAACGAGATAAACAATGCATTAATTTCACTTCAACAAAGTATAGGCCAGAAGTTCAGCAATAGTCCTTCTCCCTTTACCCATTGGCTAAAACTATTGTAAGAATTGCTGAACCGGGTACCCTGATTTTTGAATATTTGGTCAGAAAAGATATGACAAATCCCATGCAAGTTCTAGATGGAGGGGTCAGTGCCGGTATAATGGATGATATAATCGGAGCAACTGAGTTTACTATTAATTTAAGCCACCCTTACACCACCATTAATAATTGCATAGACTATTTTGCACCCGCTCGTGAAGGGGATATTATTGAAGCAAGAAGTTCTGTTGTAAAAAGGGGAAAACAGATCATCAATCTACAATGTGAGCTTTGGCTTTCTGCAAAAAATAGGTTGATAGCCCGATGATATTCAAATATGATCCGTCTGGAATAATGTTAATCGAACCCTATTTTATAGTATGCCCAAAAAAGAGGTAAGTTAGGAAAATTGCTGCGATGAGTCCTACTAAATCAGCTATAAGTCCGCAGACTAATGCATAGCGAGGTTTTTTAATGCCAACTGATCCGAAATATACTGCCAGAACATAAAATGTAGTTTCTGAGCTTCCCTGAATCACACTGGCCAAACGTCCCTGAAAGGAATCGGCGCCATAGGTGGTCATTACATCCACCATCAAGCCTCTTGCTCCGCCACCACTCAAGGTCTTCATCAAACCCACAGGGAGGGCAGGAACGAAGGAAGTATCCAAACCCATACCTCCAACTACTGCACCAATCGCATTCACGACATAATCCATACATCCTGTTGTACGAAATGCGCTGATAGCAACTAGGATTGCAATCAGAAAGGGAATGATCATTATGGAAGTACTGAATCCCTCTTTGGCACCATCAATAAATGCCTCGTAGACATTTATTTTTTTTGAAGCACCAAAAACAATAAACAGGGTAATGATCGAAAAAATAATGATCCCCCCGAGTAAGCCGGCGTAGATCTGAATCTGATCGGGTGGGAGGCTTCCAAGCCAGAAATATAATGCGGCCATCAAAGCAATGAAACCTCCGAAAAATATCAGAATTGGAAGCTGTAACAAATTGATCTTTTGATAGAAAGATACTGCGATCATTCCTGCTAAGAATGAAATGAACGTACCAATCAAGCAAGGAATAAACACATCTGCGGGGTTTGCAGCACCATTTGCCATTCTTAAAGCAATAACACCGGTTGGTATCAGGGTAATTCCAGCAGTATTTAGCACAAGGAACATGATCTGAGCATTGGTCGCGGTGTCCTTTTCCGGATTTAATTCCTGCAATTCCTGCATGGCTTTTAAACCTACAGGTGTAGCGGCATTATCCAATCCCAGCATATTTGCCGAGAAGTTCATGATAATCGAACCGTTTGCCGGATGACTTTTAGGTACTCCGGGAAATAATCTGCTGAAAAACGGACTCACACCTTTTGCAAATAGCGAGATCATACCTGCTCTTTCGCCGATTTTCATAATCCCCAGCCAGAAAGTCATGATTCCAATCAAACCTATGGAGATTTCAGCACCTGTTTTTGCGCTATCAAACATCCCATTCACCACATTATTGAAAATAGCCGTATCCCCAAAGAATATTAGCTTAACCAATGCCACAATAAATGCGATTACAAAGAAGCCGATCCAGATGTAGTTTAATGCCATGTTTTATTAGTTATTAGTTATCTGTTGTCTGTTGTCAGTTGTGTGTTCAGAAAACAGACAACAGTTAACAGATAACAGAAATTTATTCTATACTAACATTAGTTAATACCCCATTCTCAATTGAAAGCAGAATGTTCGTGTCGTGATGTACAATCAAATCTGCCGCTTCGTCGATCTTTATTTTTTTTGTTTCTGTTAACGTAAAATATTCACAGTTAATTTCTTCATAACCATAATAACCCGACAGATCGCCGACTTCAGTCACAAGGTAAGTGTATTTAACTGTGCGACCGTCTTCAAGAACCTTTTCTTCTGCGGATATGCCTATATCTAGCATATATGGCTTGCCATTTTTTTTCATTTTACAATTCCTGAGTAAAATGTGAAAATGTAATTTTTTATTCTTAGGAATTGAAAAATAATCTTCGGTTTTTGCCTTCAGATAGGATTCATCAGCGATACAGACCAGACCAGAAAGAATTGCTTTAAAATATATTTTGCGGATATATTGTTTCTCAGGATCATTGTAAAAACCACCCGCTTCGATAAGAATAGTTCTGGTTCCGGCAGCCTGAAAGTTATCTCCGAATGCCCTAGGTTCATATTCATCATCAAAGAGTCCGACTTGATCTGATATGCTTTTTTGCAGTTCTGAGTTCACTACAGCAATCACTTTCATGGCTTCTTCCCTTGTTGAATTCACACTCAGTGCTTCATCATATGCCGGAGCCAGAAAGGAAATTGTTGCCGGATTTCCGGTATTCCCAGCTGACCACAAAGTACTCTGATCGTGCAGATTAAATCCGAAATGGGGTTTTATTTCATCTCTTAAATTTCGAAGCAGTCTTCCTTCCGGACTTTGTTGCCGATTAAAATCCCGGTTAATGTCAATATCCATTGCATTGCGTCGACTAAATACTTCAGCGCCATCAGGGTTCAACATGGGTAATATATAAAGGATGCATTTTTCAGCTAGCAAATCAGAAATGTTAAGGAACTGACCTGGCTTAGATAAAAAAGTTAATAAATCAGCAATTGCCATGGTCGCGGTTGCTTCATCCCCATGCATCTGGCTCCATAAAAATATCCGTATTGGTCCATTACCCCAAGTAATCAGATTGATAGAAAGTTTGTTGGTAGAGAGTCCGACCTCTTTTAAATTGAAAGCGGAATTTGTCCTAAACGTATCCAATATTTTCAAGAGATCATCATGTTTGAAAAACCGATCAATTATGCGCTTTTCTTCAAATGCATGATAATTTTCCATAAGAATATTGAGCGATTCCATTCGACTAAATTAGTATTTATACTGGAATATCATTCAATATTCAAATTTCGAATTAACAAAAAAAGCATCCCATCTATTTCAGAAAGAATGCTTTTTAAAACAATGCTACGCTTTTATCGGAACTATCAGATCAAACTCACACTTCTGTTCACAAATTCAGTTAACTCAGAACCGGTCAACATACCCTGTGACAATAAAGCCAGATCAAATGCTTGTTTAGCTAATTGAATTTGTTCGGTTTCATCTGTAGTTTGAAGAATTTTACCAATCAATTTATGATTACCGTTGATGGTAACATTATAACTATCAGGTAGGTTACCATAGAAATTCATTCCACCACCACCCATGGCTGCCATATCCTTCATCCTACGCATAAACTCATCCATAGTTACGATAACCGGTAATTCATCAGGATTCAGACTATCAACCTCTACTTTCATGTTTGGCTTCACAACAGCTTTTTCAAAAACTGCTTTTACTTTTTCCTTTTCTTCGTCGTTTAATACCGCAACAATATTTTCTTCCTTGTTGATGATTTTATCCGCAGAAGCGGCATCTACACGTTTTAACGAAGTTTTTTCAAGCTTTTGCTCCATTTGGCTAATGAAGTGTGTATCAATTGGAGAGTCCATAATTAATACATCATAACCTTTTTTGTTAGCCGATTGAATAAAGGAATCTTGTTTACTTGCATCTGTTGCATAAAGGAAAACTAAGTTGCCGTCCTTGTCGGTTTGATTCACCTTCACTTTTTCGGTGTATTCCGCAATGGTAAAGTATTCCTTATTGGTATTACCCAATAAAACAAAATCTTTCCCCTTGTCGTAGAATTTCTCTTCACTGATCATTCCGTATTTCACAAATAGACCAATATTGCTCCATTTTTCTTCATAAGCCTTACGATCTGCTTTAAACAATGACGCTAATTTGTCAGCTACCTTTTTAGTGATATAAGTATTAATCTTTTTAACGGCACTATCGGCTTGCAGGAAACTGCGGGAAACATTCAAAGGAATATCCGGAGAATCAATTACCCCATGAAGCAACATTAAGAATTCAGGTACTACATCTTTTACCTCGTCAGTAATAAATACCTGACGAGAGAATAGTTTAATTTTATTACGCTGCATTTCAAAATCGTTCTTCAACTTAGGGAAGTAAAGAACTCCGGTCAGGTTGAACGGATAATCGACATTCAGATGAATCCAGAATAAAGGTTCTTCAGAAAATGGATAGAGTTCCTGATAAAATGCTAGGTAGTCCTCATCCTTTAATTCGGACGGTGCTTTTGTCCAAATTGGGGAGGTATTGTTAATAATATTCGGAACCTCAACCGATTTGTATTTTGTTTTGCCTTCTGCATCTTCACCATCAGGCTCAGAATTACTTTTGGAACCAAACTGTACTGGAACAGGAAGGAATTTACAGTATTTATCGAGAATGCCCTGAAGTTTTCCATTATCTAGGAATTCTTTCGATTCTTTATTAACATGTAGTATGATGTCAGTACCACGTTTGGTACGATTTCCTTCACTGATTTCAAACTCAGTACTTCCATCGCAAATCCAACGTGCAGGTTCAGCACCTTCTTGATAGGAAAGAGACTGTATTTCTACCTGATCGGCTACCATAAAGGCAGAATAAAAGCCTAATCCAAATTTACCGATGATCTCATTTGCATCTTTGGCATCCTTAAATTTTTCAACAAATTCTGTAGCTCCTGAAAAGGCAATCTGATTAATGTATTTCTTTATTTCTTCAGCAGTCATTCCCAAACCATTGTCGGAAATGGTGATTGTTTTTTTCTTCACATCTAAAGAAATCGACACATTTGGTTCCCCAAGCTCACCTTTGTATTCTCCTAAAGAAGAAAGTCGTTTGATTTTTTGTGTAGCATCTACCGCATTTGCAACCAGCTCTCTCAGGAAGATCTCGTTATCAGAGTATAAAAATTTCTTAATGATTGGAAAAATGTTCTCAGTGTGAATTGAAATAGTTCCTTTTTCTTGCATCTTCTTATTTTTTTTGTTTAACAAGCTTATTCATCAATACTTATTCCAAAAGTAAATTATGTCAAGTTGACATTTATAATGGTCATATTTTATTGATTTACTGTCAATATATGAATGAATGAGGCAAGAATTTGATTGAGGGTATAAGTTATAATGTATCCCATGGTTCCTGTTTTCTGATTTGTACGATTCGTACTAGTTTGGTATTTCTATTTTTTGGATTTGAGAATTTTGCCATGGCTGAGGCTATTGTGGTACTCCGGATTTTTCCTCTAGATTCCAATCTTATTCTATTTCCTATCACCAGTAAATCAGCCTGCCGGCACTTCGGCACATTTGTTGCATTAATGCCGGATAGATATTATAACAAAAGTTAAAAAGGTGTAATTGACTGATTGACAGTAAAATAAAATATTAGCCAAAAGAAAATGGAGTCTTTAAAATACAAGAATAATATGAATAAGAATACAATTAAGAAGGAAATAATTTCAATCAGAACTTTTAGAGATCGGGCCGGTAAAATCCTTATCTTTTTGTCTGTTCTTTCCCTAATATTTTTTGTGTCAGCCTGCAAAAATTCAAGTACTAGGTTTTCTGATGAAGACCAGCAGGTACTTGATAGCACTTATTATATAGATTACATCAAATCAGATCCTAAACTTGCGGATCAGCTGCACTGGGTAAAATCATTTTACCGTGTAAGGAATCTTGAATTGGCTTGGTTCAAAAATAATACGATTGTGCCGCAGGCAGAAAAATTGCTGGATGTCATTACCAAGGCTGCGGATGAAGGGCTGGATCCTGCAGATTACCGATTATCGGATCTTGATAAATTGTTTAAAGAACTTAAAGCCTCAAAAAGAGATTTTGAAAAGTTCACTGAAATTCAAAAGGAAATTGATGTAGCATTAACAGGGACCTATTTTTTATGGGCTTCCGACTATTATCGCGGACTTGTTGTGCCAAGAGAGAATAAAGCAATTGAATGGGATGTGAAACGGAATAAAATAAAGCTTGATAATGCCTTAATGACGGTATTGAGTGAACGTGAGAGTAAATATCCCTATGCTAATTTTAGTCCGCTTCATCCTGAATATTCAAGGCTTAAATCTGCTTTAGCAGCTCACCGACAAATTCAATCATCAGGTGGGTGGCCTGAAATTGTCGCCGCACCAAAACTAAAAGCGGGGCAGCCCTCGCCAAACATACCGGCATTGAGGGAAAGACTCGGATTACGTACCGGTACAGACTCGGTATATTCGGAGGATATTATGAATGCAGTAAAACAATTTCAGAATGACCAGGGTCTGAAATCAGATGGAGCATTGGGTGCAGAAACCGTCAGGATAATGAATATTTCTGTGGAAGAACGTATCAGGCAGATTATTCTTAATATGGAACGCTGGAGATGGATACCCAAAAGCTTTGAGCCCGATTATCTGCTGGTCAATATCCCAGCATATAAACTTCATGTTATTGAGAAGGGTAAAGAGAAATTATCCATGAATGTGATCGTTGGTAAAACGCTGAACAGCACTCCGATCTTCAGCGATAAAATGGAAACAGTGGTTCTTTCTCCCTATTGGAATGTTCCTGTAAGTATCATTAAGGAGGAGCTGGCACCAAAACTTGTCGGAAATCCGGCCTACCTCGATCGCCTTGATATGGAAGTTGTAACCGCAAAGGGGGAACAGATTAATCCATCATCAATCAACTGGGGATCCGTTAATGAGAGTAACTGGAAATATATTTTGCGCCGCCGTCCCGGCCCAAAAAATGACCTAGGAGATGTAAAATTTATTTTTCCAAATACTAATGATGTCTATTTGCATGATACGCCTCACGATGAATTATTCAGTCAGGCAAAGCGTGGTTTCAGTCATGGTTGTGTTCGGGTTGAAAAGCCGATTGATCTTGCCGAATATTTATTAAGGGATGTAGAAGGTTGGAGCAGGTCAAAAATATTGAGCACTATTTCTAAAAGAAAAGAAAGGCATGTGAAATTAAAAAAGGTCTTACCGGTTTATCTGGTATATTTTACCGCCTGGGCGGATGAAAATGGCAAAGTGCATTTCCGGGATGATATTTATGGACATGATAAAACACTTGCTAAACTCTATTTTAATTAAATTCTCCACTTGTTAATTATCGATTTTCAGTAAGTTATCTGTTGTCTGTTATCTATTGTCAGTTCATAAGTAGTTCAAATGAAATTTAGATTTATGAGCAGATGATTGTTTATTATCAATTGTTTATTAGTTGGTAGTTGTTAGAAGGGTATTGGTTCATTGGGATTCTCTTAGTCTTGTCAACCATAAATTCTCCACTCTCAATTCTCCACCAATACTGTCCGGTTAAAATTGTATTTCCTGATAAAACATGCTTATACTCCTTTGGAGGAATGATTCTGTCCAATTCTCAAAATGCAAGCCCAGCATAAAATATCATTACTTTGACCCCGAAGGTGGTCACATGTTTATAGTAAATTCCGTGTAAACCTTTTCACGACCCCGAAGGTGGTCGTATGTATTCAAAGTTCCCACATACGACCACCTTCGGGGTCGATTTTTCAGCGAAATCTGATCCTCTATAAATATACGACCACCTTCGGGGTCTAAATATAAAATCTTTATCTGACACTAGTCATTCTCCACTCTCCATTTTCACTTATCAATTCTCAACTTTCAATTAATTCTTCGTTTTATTAAACTCGGAAGTACTATGAAATTCAACATCTGGAAAATCACGCTTTGCAAGATTTAATGTCCAATCGTTATCAGCCAAAAATACTGGATTCCCATCCTTATCAGTTGCAATATGATGATGTCTCC
>JBDNGV010000177.1:0-4568 GCA_041689125.1 Daejeonella sp. | reverse complement strand
GCATCGATTAAGGCATTGGTTGAAGAAGCACAGGCAGAAACTGTAGAGAAATTCGGACCGCGCAGGCCATGACGGATCGAAATATGACCCGGAGCAATGTCCAGAATCATTTTAGGAATGAAAAACGGATTGAAACGTGGCGTTCCATCTCCAAGTGCAAAGTTCACAACTTCGTCGGTGAAGGTTTTTAAGCCACCAATCCCCGAACCCCAAATCACACCAATTCGGTTAGTGTCGAGATTAGGAAAGTCTAAACCTGCATCTTTAATTGCTTCATCAGAGGCTGCAATTGCATAATGAACAAAAGGATCGAGTTTACGAACATCTTTTTTGTCCATAAAATCCTCCGGATCGAAGTTTTTGACTTCACAGGCGAACTTTGTACGGAATTTTTCAGGATCGTAATGCGTTATAGGAGCGGCGCCGCTTACCCCATTGATCAAACTATTCCAGAATTCCGGAACAGAATTACCGATTGGAGTAAGCGCACCTAGTCCAGTAACAACAACTCTTTTAAGCTCCATTTATAATTAGGGTATCGTAAATTACTTTACGTTCTTTTCTAAATAAGCGATGGCTTGGCCTACAGTACCGATAGTTTCAGCTTGGTCATCCGGGATGGCCACGTTGAACTCTTTCTCAAACTCCATGATTAACTCCACGGTGTCTAATGAATCGGCACCGAGATCATTAGTGAAAGATGCCTCTGGTGTAACTTCACTTTCGTCTACACCTAATTTTTCAACGATAATTGCTTTAACTCTTGAAGCGATATCAGACATGGTTTTTTTATTTAATTGTTTAATAATTCTGTGCAAAGAAAAATAAATTCTAGCAATTTTCAAACCTTTTTGTTTTAAGCTATTTTAACATAGCGACATTTTAAAAGATAAAGCATGTTACCTTTGTAAAATACCTTGAAAATTTACTTTGAACAAAACTACTTTAAAATTTGAACTTGAACTCGATTTTGTGCTGGTAGCAATCACTACGCAACTTAAAGACTATATGTTTTGTTTTAAAACTAATAAACAACTTGGAACTTCTTTTTGCAAAATCAATGATTTGGAGCTCCCTTTTAATGTTGATGAAGAACCATTTTATTTCAGTAGATATTTTTATCTGACGCCCGAATCAGAAACAGAATTGTATCTCCTAGCAAATAAAGGTACGGAAGGTTTTCTGGTGTCCGAAATGAAAAAGGTAGATTTCTTTTTATTAATTAAGAATTATATCCATGCGGATGACCTGAAAGATATAATTAATGGATTAAATAAGATTCCGGAGGTGCTCGTTGCTGCAGAAGTTGACCCTAAAAAATTGAAATCCAAAGAAAATCTCATATTTTAGCCCTTTGGATGGTGTAATAAGTACACTTAATTGTCCAAATGATATTTAAATTAAATAAGAAGAGATGAAGACGGTTCATAACAGAACTAAAATTGTAGCCACATTAGGCCCTGCTTCTGCCACTAAGGAAGTATTGCTCAATATGATCAAGGCAGGTGTAGATGTTTGTAGGTTAAATTTTTCCCACGGTAAAATAGAGGATCATCAAAAGGTGATCGACATTATTCGTGATATTAATAAGAAATATAAAACAAATGTTGGGATACTTGCCGATCTACAGGGTCCAAAGATTCGGATTGGTTTGGTTAAAGATGGTGGGATCAACCTAATTAGCGGACATAAGATCGAGATTACCACCAAAGAATTGATCGGAGATGACAAGCAGATTTATATCACTTATCAGAGTTTTCCGAGTGATGTACGCTCCGGAGAAATTATTCTTTTAGATGATGGGAAGATACAGATGAGGGTTCTGAGTACCAATAATAAAGATTCTGTTCAGTGTGAAGTAATTTATGGAGGGATTCTAACCTCTCGTAAAGGTGTAAATCTTCCAAATACCAAGGTTTCAATCCCAAGCTTGACAGAAGATGACCTTAGTAACCTTGAATTTGCACTGAATAATGATGTGGAATGGATCGGACTTTCATTTGTCCGCTCTGCTGATGATATTATTGAATTAAAGAGGATCATTGCCCGAAGCGATAAAACCGCTCGTGTAATTGCCAAGATAGAGAAACCGGAAGCCATTGATAATATTGATGAAATTATTGAAGCAACTGATGGGGTGATGGTAGCCCGTGGCGACCTTGGCGTTGAAATGCCGATGGAACAGGTTCCTCTACTTCAGAAAATGATCGCTAGAAAGTGCCGTGCCGCTTCGAAACCTGTGATTGTGGCAACCCAGATGCTCGAAAGTATGATCACTTCACCACGCCCAACACGTGCTGAGGTAAATGATGTGGCCAATTCGGTTTTGGATGGAGCAGATGCTGTTATGCTTAGTGGTGAGACATCAGTTGGAGAATATCCACTGATTGTAATTGAAACTATGCAAAAGATCGTGAGGAATGTTGAGGAAAATGATTATCCCTACAACACCACTAAAGTTTTAAATGAAAATTCTCCAACGTTTATGGGTGATGCAGTTTGTGGATCTGCCGTATTTCTTGCTGAAAAGACCCATGCTGTTGGCATTATTTCGATGACCTCATCGGGTTATACCGCATTTGAAATCTCTAGTTACCGCCCAAAAGCAGCAACCTTTATTTTTACAAGTAACCATAAACTTCTAAATACATTAAGTCTTTTATGGGGAGTTCGCGGATTCTATTACGATAAATTCGACAGTACGGATAAAACGATCAGAGATGTAAATCAGGTGCTGAAATCAGAGAAGCTGGTTGAACCGGGTAATGTCGTAATCAATACCGCCGCCATTCCTATTGAGAAGAAAGGAAAGACCAATATGATCAAAGTAACTATTGTTGATTAGATTAGGGTATCCGATCAATTTGAATCAATATTGCATTCGCCTTCCTGACATCATCTTACTGGATATGGCTTTTGCAGCTTTGTTGCCGAGGGCTTCAGCTCGTGGTTTTGAAAGATGATAATATGAATGGGCTTTAGCCCAAATTCAAACCTGATAAATTCATTAAAAAAGCCGGCATTCGTCAGCTTTTTTAATATATAAACGAGTGTAATAAAAATGCTCTAAAATCGTCTTTTTTTAGAGTTTTCCACATAGTTAAGTCTCTTTAAATCATGTTATTACAAACTGATTTAGCGTTAGGGCGCAGATACACTAACATTCTGTGGAAAACTCTAATTCGATATAAATGCCTCCAACCAATAGATTTGATTAAAAACCCCCAAACATTTTTATTAAGGGTAACTAACTCAATTACAACATTAAATCATTTTTTATGGCTAAAGCACTTACAAAATCAGCTGCAAAAGGAACAGGAAAAGGCCTGCAGTTCCAAAGATATTTCACCAAACAGGGGGTAAACGTATATGATTTGTTCAAATACGAGAAACGTACCTCGGTTATTCGTAACCCTGCGGGTGATGCTGTTTTCGAAATGAAAAATGTAGAAGTGCCCGAAACCTGGAGTCAGGTAGCTACCGATATTTTAGCCCAGAAATATTTCCGCAAAGCCGGAGTACCTCAGCCTGATGGAACAACTTCATCTGAGAGCAGCATCAAACAAGTTGCCCATCGGATGGCCAATTGCTGGAAATCATGGGGTGAGCGTTACAATTATTTTGCAAGCAAAGAAGATGCAGGTGTTTTTTACGATGAACTTGTTTACACAATTGTTGGTCAGTTAGCTGCACCAAATTCACCACAGTGGTTCAATACCGGATTACATAGTTCTTACGGAATTACAGGTAAGCCTCAGGGGCATTATTTCGTAAATCCGGATACAGATCAATTAGAAAAATCAACCTCAGCTTATGAGCGCCCACAGCCTCATGCCTGTTTTATCCTTTCAGTAAGCGATGATTTAGTGAATGATGGCGGTATCATGGACCTTTGGGTTAGAGAGGCCAGAATATTTAAATACGGTTCGGGAGTTGGGACTAACTTTTCAGCGATTCGTGGCGAAAGCGAAAAACTTTCAGGCGGTGGCTATTCTTCAGGCCTGATGTCTTTCCTAAAAATAGGTGACCGTGCTGCAGGTGCTATCAAATCAGGTGGTACTACACGTCGTGCTGCTAAAATGGTTTGTTTAGACCTTGACCATCCCGAAATTGAAGGTTTTGTAAACTGGAAAGTGGAAGAAGAGAAGAAAGTTGCAGCCCTAATTGCTGCGGGATATTCTTCAGATTATGAAGGTGAAGCTTACCGCACCGTATCCGGACAGAATTCAAACAACTCTGTACGTGTACCAAATACTTTCTTCAAAGCACTTGAAGATGGAGCCAATTGGGATCTGATCGGAAGAATCAGCGGTAATCCAGTAAAATCAATCTCAGCAGAAAAATTATGGCAGGATATCGCTTTTGCGGCTTGGGCTTGTGCCGATCCGGGTATTCAATATGATACTACCATCAATGAATGGCATACTTGCCCTGAAGGCGGACGAATCAATGCTTCCAATCCATGCTCAGAATACATGTTCCTAGATAATACAGCATGTAATCTGGCTTCTATTAATCTGGCACATTTCTTCGACCCAAAAACACTGGTATTCGATGTAAAAGGTTTC
>JBDNGV010000176.1:0-1554 GCA_041689125.1 Daejeonella sp. | reverse complement strand
TCCAAAACTGCCCTCTTTAGTATCTTTAAAACTTACTGCCGCACCGGTTGCTTTTAAAGTGATAATACGATCGATAATTCGGATTGAACCCTGAGCTATAAAATGAAATTCAGTACTTTCTGCCAATAGTTCTTTCCCATTGGGATCAATCCAACTAGCCTTGGTAAGCAAAACACCTTCACCTGTTCCTCCTGAAAGTTTTTGAATACCTAAATGCTTAATCTGACCAGCATTCACACTCCTTTTCCCTTCATGTCCATTACCCCAAAAGTCATAGCCATTAACATTTCCATAATTGAACCAGTTTCCGGCATGGTGGATATGATCACGACGTTCAGCTTCTCTTGGCTCAATTGGAAAACCACGAGTGATAGGAGTTCCAAATGCTGTTAGCACTGGATAAAGTATGGGCTTATAGACTGTATCCAACCATTGATAAGAGGTAAACAGTTTCCCTCCAATCAATATATCTACTCTATTGTCTGCCTCCCGTTTAACAAGTTTTACAATCGAGGCCTGGTTGTTTGTATTTTTATTCTGTGCATTTAGAGCACTAGAGCTAGCCAAAATACTAACTATTAGTAGTTTATATATTAACTTCATTTGTTTTTTAATTTAAGCGGGTGGTGAAAACACCAACCGCAGGAAATTTAAATACTATAATCTATTTATTGTAAGCGGGTGGTGAAAACACCAACCACAAGAAAATTAAGCGGTTGGTGAAAACACCAACCGCAGGAAAACCGCAGGAAATTAAACTTTTGATGGAACGACATACGGACTCCGATACTTACGGGTCAGCATAGCATCTGCTTCTGGATCATTAATGAACTTTTCAGAATCACCTTTAAACCTTAGCTCGCGCCCAAGACGGTAAGATATATTAGCCATAAATGGCACAGCAGAGGAATAATGTCCATCTAATATATCACAATGTAGGTCTTCATTTTTATTTGACTTAATTGCATCTAGGAAATTGACAAAATGTTCTGTATTGCTTGAGCCTGTGAGTGTTTCTGATGCATTAATATTTGCAACTTTTGATCCAGCAAATGGTTCTGTTTCTTTAGTCCGATATGCTTTCCAAGTACCTCCTTCAATCTCAAGATAACCCTCAGAGCCATAAAAAATGTTGCCAATTTTGATACCAAGACCCGATTCACTATTAGAATATCGCCCTCTTGTTTCAAACTCAAGAATTTTACCATCCTTATATTTGGCAATAGTAAGCTGGGTATTTGGAGTTTCCTGCTCACATTGAGTTCGATCAATTCCATAAATCCCACCTGAAGAAAACACAGAAACCGGATGCTCATTTTTATTAAGTCCCCAGCGGGCCACATCAAATTGGTGTGGACCCTGATTTCCGGTATCCCCATTTCCGGTATCCCAGAACCAATGCCAATTATAATGACCTCGCTTTTCATTATATGGTCGGTAGGGCGCCGGGCCTAACCAGCGGTCGTAATGAAGGCTGGCAGGCGGAGTGCTGTCTTTGGCAATACCAAAAGAGTCTCTGGGCTTAATGCAAAGGCCACGAGCCATATAAACATC
>JBDNGV010000175.1:0-3018 GCA_041689125.1 Daejeonella sp. | reverse complement strand
CAAAGAGAAACAAGCCGGAACGATCTTAAATATTGTAACAACTTATGCATTTACTGGCTCGGGTTATGTAGTGCCATCGGCCTGCGCAAAAGGCGGTGTTTTGGCTATGACCCGTTCTCTGGCAGCAGAGTGGGGCAAATATGGCATCCGCAATAATGCAATTGCTCCCGGACCTTTTCCAACTAAAGGTGCTTGGGACAGACTACTACCTGGTGATATGGCAAAAAAATTCGATTTCAAAAATAGGGTACCTTTAAAACGAGTTGGTGATCATCAGGAACTGGCGAATCTTGCAGCATTTATGATGTCAGATTTTTCGGGATATATAAATGGAGAAGTAATCACGATTGATGGTGGGGAATGGCTGCAGGGTGCGGGGCAATTCAACGGACTTGAAGCAATTACACCCGAAATGTGGGATATGCTCGAAATGATGACCCGATCGGCAAAAGGAAGTTGATTTCAATGAATAAATATGCAGAAACGTATTAATATCTCATCAGGTACCGTTTGGGAAGAAAAGGTTAGCTATTGCAGGGTTTATGTATTGGAATTATCATTGAAATATAGGTTTCAGCAGTTATTCAGTAACAATCAAATTAAAATATACATTCCTTAATCAGTATTCATTCTGTATTTTTGTAAAATGGGAACAGAGGTACAGGAAGAAACACTAACGCTTGAAGAAGTTTTAGCAGCGTTAAAAGTTAACCATCATTTGATCCTTTGGAATGACGATACCAATACCTTCGAACACGTTATACATTGTCTAGTTAAATACCTCGACTATACCGAAAATCAGGCTGAAAGAATCGCCTTGACCGTCCATAACGATGGGAAATGCATAATCCTCGAAGGTTCTTTTACTGAAGTTGAGGTTTACCGTAAAATACTTCAGCAGGAAGGTTTGACAGTAAGTGTAGAATAGAAAACAGGATTTCTGCCGCTTATGAGAAACAGATTTCAATTTTATTAAGCTATTCAAAAATAACATTTTGGAGTTGAACTTGAATTCCCTCTGGTAGCAATTCTGAAATTAAGTACAATTTCATGTGATCCTCTTTCAACAGCGGCTAGTCTTGTGGTTGTAAAATCATAAGAATATCCAAGCTGCACATTCGGTGTTAACTGAATCTCGGCAAGCAAATCCACTGAATACATTGAACGTAATGATGCGCCAATCCAGAGTGTTTCTTTAAACAAAAAATTCGCATTCAAATCAATCTGAACCGAAGAACCGTTTACATATTTCAAAAGTACATTAGGCTTAAACTTAATATCTTCTCCCAAATCAGTGAGGTATCCACCCTGTAATAAATAATGTGGTTTATAAGCTGTAGCTGAATATGCAGCTGTCCCCAAATCTCTGTAATAAAAAAAAGGAGATGAAAACCCGGCATAGAATTTCTGGGAGAAAAGTATTAATCCAAATCCAAGATTTGCCCTTAGGGAATTCTGATCAGCAAAAACAGGATCCAAAGCTGCTGTCGGGCTTCCTGACTGGCTGTATTGTCCCACATATTTACCTAAGCCGGCACTCAGCCCGAGGGAAAAATAAGTATTATCACCAACAGCAACCTTATGAGCTATTGTACCCAGAAATCCATTTTCACTAATTACCTCACCAATCTGATCTTTCATAAAAATTAAACCTAAGGATTCGTGATTGCTTTATCGGGCTATGAACAGAAATAGTTTGTGTATTAGGGGTACCTTTAAATCCCACCCATTGCTGCCTAGCCAATGCAGTAACATTAATAGCATCATCGATTGAGGAATATGCCGGATTGATCACCAATCCGTTAAACATATATTGCGTAAACATGGCCCTCTGCTGAGCAGACACAGAAATTGTACAACAAATAAATAGCAGTAATGCAAGTAAAACAGATTTGATCTCTTGCAGCGGGTGTTTCATTGATACATGTGATAGACTTGGTTACTATTCGGACTCGGACATTACAACATCATTTCAGCAATTGGAAGAAAAAAATGATTGGCGAATGTTCAACCAATATTAAAATCAGGCTTGAAAGATGTGTTCTTTTACGTTAAAAAGGGCGAATAGTTGCGAATTAACTGTATTAATAGTGCTCTATCCAAAATTTAACCTTTACTTAAATCCTTAATTTTATCATTAATTTTATCTTCCTGAGCGGAAAATGTGATTCGCTACTTTTAACTTCAAAGACATGTTCTTCTATCTATCCAAGATCCTCACCTTCCTAATCTCACCAACTGTTATCCTACTTTGTGTATTGATACTGGCCTTGGTACTCAAAAAGCCTGCCATTCGTCGGAAAATGATCATTACCTCCTTGGGACTACTACTGTTTTTCAGTAACCCATTCATCATTAATCAATTTCTAAAATACTGGGAACCTGAAAGCAGCATGAATAATACTCAGGTTTATGATGCGGGAGTGGTACTGAGCGGATTTATGGGCAAAGACACAGAAACTAACAGTCTGAGTTTTGGTGAAGCTACTGATAGACTTACTGAAGGACTGATACAATACAGAAAGGGGAGAATTAAAACAATAATAATTAGTGGCGGAAGTGGAAGCCTGGTAGATGATACACGTGAATCTGTACTCGCCAAAACATTTTTAATAGAAAATTGCGGTGTTCCCGATTCGGCAGTACTCATTGACACAGTTTCAAGAAATACCTATGAGAATGCCGTGGAAACAAAAAAATCATGAATTCCCCATGTTTAAAATCAGCAATAATGATCACTTCGGCATGGCATATGAGAAGGGCAGAAGGCTGTTTTAAAAAAGTAGGTTTAGATGTTGACATCCACCCTATAGATGGCATGTATAATGAACAGGGATTTTCCATATCAGATCTAATTATTCCGAATACTAGGAATATAGTTAAATGGGAAAACCTAATGCATGAAATTGCAGGTATTCTAATCTATAAATTACAAGGTTATAATTAATTTGAAGCAATAGAGAATTATTTCTCAGGCTGTTGTTTCCTCATTTGTACCAGCCCTTCATTATTTACACT
>JBDNGV010000174.1:0-3239 GCA_041689125.1 Daejeonella sp. | reverse complement strand
CCATCCCGGATTGTTAGCTCACATTCAATCTTTTGTTTGCCATCAAATCTATTACCAGCTACATCCCGAAAGCCGAATTTACCATCACGAATACTTAATACTGCTACATCAGCCAGTGCTCCTTCAGATAGGTTCCCGAGTTCTTCACGCTTGATTACTTGCGCCGGTGTCCAAGTACTGGCTTTGATCAAGTCAGGAAACTTCATACCCATTGCCAAGAATATGGACAAAACATTTAACTGATCTTTCATTGCACCATTCACACTGCCCTGATGCAAATCTGTTCCCATAGTATTTGGATAGAATCCGGCTTTTAATGCCGGCAAAGCCTGATTGAAGTTAAAACTACCTCCACCGAAACCGACATCAAATATGATCCCTTTTCGCTGCGCTTCAAGAACAAATGGCTTAAACTTCTTAGTTTTAAGGTCAACTATCGGCTCTACTACCCCTCTTGATGACTCTATGAACACGTGAGTATAAATATCACCAGGGCGGAGGTACTTTGTAAATAATTCTTCAATCGATATAAAAAGAGTATTGAGGTCAATCATCACAGGCATATTTGCCAGTTTTCCGGCCTCAACCCCTCTTATGATTGGTGTCCATTCAGAACCAGTAAAATGCGCAACCTTAAAACCAACAACATCGTTCTTATTTGCCAACGCCACTTCAGCAGTTTTTTTTGCATCCATATCGTTAACATTCTGCTCATACTTATCAATGCCCCTCATACCTTCTCCAACAATATTCAAAATCGAAAGCACCCGTGTTTTTGAGACATCAATAATATTTTTCTTAAAAGTCGGGAATGATCTCCAACCTGCGCCTCCTGCATCAACAACTGTTGTAACTCCGGAACGAAAAGTTGACTGATCCGGCAAAACAGCTACAGTACCGCCACTCAAATAACTGTCGGGGTCAAAACCATAGAACACATGGGTATGCATGTCGATCAAGCCGGGAGTAACATACATTCCTGCGGCATCAACCGTTTGCACAGCAAGGGCAGTGTCTATGTTCTTTGCAACCCTTACAATTTTCCCATCCTGAATTGCGACATCCAATTTTTCGTTAATATTGTTTTTTGCATCAATAACATGGCCACCCTTTATCAGTATTCTGTAGGGTCGCTGGGCCTGAATAGATCCTGAAATAATAAAGATTGTTAAAAAAAGAAGACATAGTTTACGAGGCATTACCCTATGGATTAAAAATATTTATAAAATTTGCAAAGCCAGTTTAAACTTTGGCTTTAATTAGTTCTTCTGTAAAACGTTTAGCAACAATTTTTTCATCACCGGCTTGCATCATCCAAACCGATAGAATCATCGCATCATTAATGCTCTTTGGTGCTTCGATTGATGGTTCACCATTACGCAAGTTTAAGGTCATCTCTCTCGGAGTTAATTTGATTAATGACTGATCCCAAGAGATCTTAAGAGTTGGAGTCACATTTGCAATTGGCGGTACAAAGATTTCGGCCTTAACGCCGTTCACTTTAGTCACTGCATTGAGGATTACATTGGCCCTGTCTTCCCACATCTGCCATTCTTTTGCATGATCCAGATTAACAAAACGATCTAGAGCTGCATACATGCCGAAAATCTCTTCCTTATTCACTTTCATACCCCTTCCGATATTCCCTCCTCCTGGAGGCGCACTGAGTCGGGCTGCTGCAATAATCTCTTTTCTGCCCATCAAAATACCAGCACTCTGTGGTCCACGAATGGCTTTTCCACCCGAAACACAAACTATATCATAACCCATATCATTGAACTTCCATAGATTCTCAACTGGAGGAACGTCTGCAGCTATATCTACCATTGCATGGATTTTATGTTTTTTAGATATGGCCAGCCATTGTTCATGCCCGATTTTTCCCCACGGTGCTGCTTCATTATAAAACCAAGTCATTGCAGTTTTTGAATTAATAGCTGCTTCCATTTCTTCTTCAGTTTCCACAAAAACACGTTTTATACCTGTATTAGTAAGGGCATGGTCATATGATCCACTATGAGTTTTCTGAAGTATGACCTCATTTTTCTCGAAACCCGAAACATCAGGTAATATGGCAACTTTTGACTTATCCATTCCGGTTAGAATTCCGGCAGTTCCAAGTACGAGTGCCGACCAGCAACCGGATGTGACCATAGCATCCTCTGCATGGCACATAGCAGCAATTTTTTCACCTACTTTATCTTGAAGATCATTATACAAAACATACTTTTTTGAAGCAGCCTGAATGGCTGCCATTACCTCATCAGGCATCAATGAGGCAGTATGGGTGGTATATACCCCATAAGCATTTATGAAAGTACGCAATCCTAGTTCTTTAATCAGGTCGCGCTTTGCAAGGGATTTTGCACTTGCATTTGCGGTATTAAAGGGAACACCTGTAAGTCCACCGGCCAAAGGCGCTACAGACAAGTATTTAATCAGATCTCTGCGTTTCATTTTGATTTTTACTTAGAAATTGTGATTAATGATGCTGAAGGCATATCAAGATAAAAAATACAATTGGAATGAGTTTGCAGGATGCTTGCAGGGAAATTATTGCTTACCTCATTTTCTAATGAATTTTTAACCGCCTCAGCTTTTCTGGCATCAGGAACCGAACAAATGATCATTTTTGATTTACATATTTGCTTGATAGACATGCTGATAGCCTGTTTTGGAACTTCCTGGATCGAGTTAAACCAGCCCTCATTAAACTGCTGTAAACGGCATTTTTCGTCCAGGTTTACAATAATATAAGGCAATTCCGTATCGAAATCTGCCGGAGGATCATTAAAAGCAAGGTGTCCGTTTTCACCAATACCAACTAAGGCCACATCAATCGGATGTGCTATTATGATCTCATTTAATCGCTGACATTCTGCCTGCGGATCATTTTCACCATTCACCAAATAAGTGGCCTTTAGCGGAGAGACCAGATTAAGAAATCGCTCTTTTAAATATTTTCTGAAACTTGCGGGTTCGGTTTCAGGCAATCCGATGTATTCATCTAAATGAAACATAACAACTTTAGACCAGTCAATACTCTGATCAAGTACAATATTTTTCAAGGTTTCAAACTGGCTTGCACCTGTTGCAAGAATCACATTAGCCTGTCCCTTTTCTGCAATAGCCCTTTTAATTCCCGTAATAGCTGCAGTCGCAGACACTTTTCCTAATTCGACAGGATTCTCTGATATATTAATTTTCATAAGTATTATAAATTGTTTTTTTTCGCACGT
>JBDNGV010000173.1:0-4815 GCA_041689125.1 Daejeonella sp. | reverse complement strand
GCAAAAAAGAAAAGGGTGTGGGAATATGGAAAACTCTGAAGGGAGTTTCCCACATTCCCACACCACAAGCAACAACAATAAACCTTTAATTAAATTAGATTTACCTTAGCAGGTGTCCTAACAATGGGGAGTACTTTATTATTTAGCCGAAAACACTTACATTATCTTAAATCCCTCAAGCACAGGTCCTGGGTTCCAGCCCAACTCTCTTCTTGCTTTAGAATCATCAAAGGTAAGATCAGAAGTAATTTTGCGAAGCTTATCGGAATTAATGGGAGCTGTAGTACCTATTGTATCGCCGGTTTTGGCCATTAGTTTTGCCAGCCATTGCGGAATATTATAAGGTTTTCTTTTCCCTGATTGTTCAGCTATTAATAATGAAAGCTCAGAAAACGATGGATGATAGCCATCTGTCAGATTATAAACCTCTCCGATTTCAGCAGCCCTGGGAATTATTCTCGCAACATCTTCAGCTAAGACCATACTTTTACGGGCTTTGCCTCCGGCGATATTAAAATAATATCCTTTCTGTATGCCCTGGATCATGGCTTTAAGGTTTCCGGGGGGATGAGGGCCGGCGATTAGAGGCAATCTTAAGATTGCACAGATAACGTTATTTTTTTTGCACCAGTCCTGAATTATCTGTTCTGCCTCGATTTTACTCCGACCATAAGCATCAATAGCCAATAAAGCTGTATTCTCATCAATAGAATTACCTGTTGCTTTACCATACACCGCTACAGAACTGATGAACACGAAAGAACGGGGCAAAAGGTCATTCTGCTCAAGGCCCATTAAAAGGTTTAAAGTTCCGTTTACGTTCACACTATAAAATGCTCGTTTTTCTTCTTCCGTTGCTGGTATAGAATGAGCTTTGCCTGCAGCGTGAATTACTGTTTCACAGATTGATATTACAGGAATTTCGCTTGAAAGATCAGCAATAACATCACAACCAGCTCTTCCTAAAGTAATAAACTCTGAATCTGATAAAGTATCCAAAATTATTTTGCCCAAAAAGCCTGTAGTCCCGGTCAGTAAATATTTCATACAGTTTCTATTGCAATTTTATAGGAATACAGGATAATAGACTTTGCATATTTTTCTTCAGCAAGTTTCCTGGCTGTGTGTCCCTTATCCTTTATTTGATCCCTGAAGCTGGGATTTAATTGCTTTAAGAAAGCGATCAGCTCAGCGCCAAAATCAGGAAATACCCAACCTATATTGTTTTCTTTAATAAGCAATGCAATTTCTGAATTCCTGTCACCAATAAATAAAACTGGCTTACCTGCTGCCAGTATATTATATGCTTTTGAAGGAACGCCAAGTCCGGCCATCCCCGGAGCCAGGGAAACTACACTTATATCGCAATTATTTAAAATGGACAGTTGTTCAGAGCGATTAAACGGCAGGAGTATCCTAACATTCAAAAGTTTTTGTTGATCCACATACGCTTTCATCTCATCCAGAACCGCTCCATGGCCAATAAACTCTATCATCATTTTATTATTATTTGATGCGTTAATTGCTTCCAGCAAAGGGATCAAGCCCTGCACTCGTCCAAAGTTTCCTGCGAACTGAAGTTTAAGAGGCCCCTGATGAAAATTCTCAAGAGGATAGACCTTTTCTATATCTGCCCAGTTTTCTATAATTTTTATGCTTTCAGAGGGCAAACCGGTTTTTGCTGCAAGTATTTTTTTCATGTCACGACCCAACACAAGCAGCAGGTCGGCAGATCTATAGGCAGCATTGAATAAATACAGAAGAACCTTATAAACCGGGCTGCTAGCTTTTATCATGTTTGCAGCCCGCAGATTTTCCGGAAATACATCATGAACGATAATGACCAATTTAATTTTTTTCCATTTACAGATTCTTGCCATCAATAAAAGTAATGGGGCTGGATTTGTTACCATCAGCACTTTATCCCCCGGCCTTCCCTCACGGTAAATTTTAGCTGCCATCTTAAGGGTCAGCATGATCAGCCTGAGAATCCTTGAGAAAACTTTATTCTTATCCCAATTAGTAATTCTTACCCTATTAATACGAATATTTTCATTCAGATTATTTGCTGAATCTACATTAGCACTAACATAGCCTTCGGGGCCACATATCACATGAACAGGATTTCCGGAAGCCAAACTCTCCGCAATTTCCGTCATGATATATCCTGTGGAGGTTTGATCTGGATAAAACAGTTCAGACAGCAACCAAAGCTTATGCTTCATATTTAATTGTTTTCTGACCAAACTACTCTTTTAACATAATTCACATAACTAATAATGATCCGAACCATTTTGCCGGATACATTTGGCATACTATAATCTTTCACTTGTCTGAATGATCTTTCCTCTCTGTTTAAAGCTGACAATTGGATTAAACCCTGCATGATCCGTTCGGAACTCATACCAACCATCATAACTGATGCTTCTTCCATTGCTTCCGGACGCTCGTGTGCTTCTCTGATATTCAGGGCAGGAAAATTTAAAATCGACGATTCTTCTGATATTGTGCCGCTATCTGAAAGAACTGCATAAGAATTCATTTGTAAAGCATTATAATCATTAAAGCCCATTGGTTTTAGAAACTGTATCTCAGGGCGCATCTTGATAGCTTTTGATTCGATCATATTCCGGGTGCGGGGATGTGTACTTACTATGATCGGATAGCCAAACTTCGCTGCGATTTGGTTCAGGCTTTCCATTAAACCCATAAAGTTCTTTTCGCTGTTGATGTTTTCTTCCCGATGTGATGAGACAACAAAATATTTATGTTTTTCTAAATTCAGTCTTTGTAAAATATCTGAGGACACAATATTTGGAAGATATTTATTTAATACCTCAAACATTGGAGAACCGGTTTTAATAATCCGATCAGCAGGAAGACCTTCTCTTAATAAATATTCCCTGGCAATATCACTATAGGTTAGGTTGATGTCTGACACATGGTCCACTATTTTCCGGTTGGTTTCTTCGGGAACACGCTGGTCGAAACAACGGTTACCTGCTTCCATGTGAAAAATCGGGATATGCCTCTTTTTTGCCGGTATTGCACACAGGCAAGAATTGGTGTCGCCTAAAATTAAAAAGGCATCCGGCTTTTCCTTTTCTAAAACAGGATCAATATTGATCAATATTTTACCGATAGTCTCTGACGCTGTAGCTCCGGCTACTTCCAGGAAATAATCCGGTTTACGCAAACCCAAGTCATCAAAAAATATTTGATTTAACTCATAATCGTAATTCTGTCCGGTATGCACCAGAACATGTTCAATGGCCTCAGAAGCATCCAGTGCCTGTAATACACAGGACAATCTAATAATTTCAGGTCGTGTACCGACAACGGTAAGTACTTTTAGTTTTTTCATTTTTTCAAATCAGACTTCCGCGAAATAAGTATCCGGACTTTGTGAATCATATGGCTCATTAATCCAAAAAATGGTAATCAATTCCTCATCTCCAATATTAGTAATATTGTGAGTATACCATATTGGCATATCAACAAAAGATGGACTTTCACCATCCAGGTAATAATTGATAACCTCCTCAGTACCGATCTTTCTTAACTGAATACGGGCTTTGCCTTTAATTACTGCAAAGCGCTCTGCTTTCCGGGTATGGAAGTGATTACCCCTGGTTATTCCGGGTACGGTTGTGGAATACGATGTTTGACCCGGAGTATTAGTACGTGCAATCTCAACAAACTGCCCGCGGTTATCGATATTCAATTTGAATGGATGCGGATAATAACTTTCGGGAACATAGCATCTGAAAGTATTGAATAATGCTTTTTCAAAAGGATCAGTTAAAGCAGGGAATACCCCATTCTCCAGGTAATCTTTTTTATAGGATTCAAGCAGTTGTAATATTTGGAAGACTTTAACTTTGTAAGGGGCAGGAATACAATAGCGCAATGCTCCTTCAATTCTTCCGGCTATCTTATCAGGATCTATAATCAGAGAATAAATTTCCTCAACCAGATCATTTACATAAATCAGTGCTACTTCAGAATCTACATTAATCTGAGCTTGTCCACCATGCGTTAACTGGTAACAGAAGGTAGCTACCACAGAATTATAAAAGGGCTTTCCGAAAGGACCAAACACATTTGGGATCACTAAGCCAGTTACTATACTTTGCTGGCTTTTAGACCATGATTCCAGAACTAATCTGCCGTCATGTTTTGATTTCCCATATAAATTATCATTTTGTTCCTGGGTAGAGGACGAAAATAGAATATGCGGTATAACACTACTTGCTTCGCAAGCTGAAATCAATTGATTAACAAGACCAATATTGGTATCATAAATAAATTGTGCATCCTCATGACGGTTTATCGCCGCCAGGTGAACAATTACATCGCAAATTTTAACAAAAGCCTCTAGTTTATGGGTGTCTTCAAAATAATTCTTCTCAAACGGAATTAGTTCTATATCTTCTTTTAATCCTAAGTAGTTATATAAATGGGTGCCAACAAACCCATACTGACCAGTAATTCCAACTTTTAATTTTCCCATAAGTTCCATTTATCAGCGGGATAGCGATAATCATCCGCTTTTGATTCGGTTAAATTAAAATTTAAAAAAACCATCAATCTTGAATTTTCAGAAGTGGCTTTAAAGCCGTTTGCATATCCACCGGGAACGTGCAAAATCTGAGGTATGCAGGCTTCCAGGCAAAAAGTAAGTGCTGGTAAATTTAAATCAGGATTGTCAAAATCATTGAGGGCAATCAATTTGATCTCAAATGAACCATCCAAACAGAAAAACCACTTTTCTTCAAATTTATGAGCCTACCATGCACGAATTAAGCCGGCAGT
>JBDNGV010000172.1:0-8630 GCA_041689125.1 Daejeonella sp. | reverse complement strand
TTCGCCAAGAATGAATATTGCAGCTGCTGTTTGATTTTGCTTTTCGACAATACGACCGCGGCTATTATTATCCTTAAGGCGTTTAAACATTTGGGCATGCTGATTATCAACGAGTACCAGAATAGGAGTTTTCATTGCTGTTATTTCCCTATATTTCTGAATGAACTGATCTCCGGCAGCAATGAGTATCAATTTATTCCCAGAGCTTTGATCAAAATCTGATGATGGTAGATCTGAAATAATCAGTACATTTTGCTGATCAATTTCTTTTCCATTTACCGTAGCTTGAATTGTTTGAGGCTTGATTCTCTTTACAATAAAATCCTGTCTGAAATCATTATCCCCATCTAATGGTTTAAGCCCAATCTGCGTAAATTCATTTTCTATGAACTTTGCTGCCCTGTCAATACCTGGTGTAAAAGTGCCCCTACCTTCCATTTCATCAGAAGAAAGGGTCTTTATTAATCTGGCCACATCGGCCTCTTTAATGATCTGTTCTGGTTTCTGAACTACACATGCTGTTAGCAATAAAATGGC
Source organism: Daejeonella sp. (assembly GCA_041689125.1). GTDB lineage: Bacteria > Bacteroidota > Bacteroidia > Sphingobacteriales > Sphingobacteriaceae > Daejeonella. The sequence goes on along the minus strand of JBDNGV010000172.1, from coordinate 8,093 downwards.
AATAAAGCCTGATAGTTGTTTTTTCATTAGTTTATTTTTCTGTTTTTTAATGGCGATGAAGCGATCTTGATTTACTTACTCATCTACTGAACAAATTCATCAGCTGAGTATTGTTAATTTATTATTTGATTTTTGATGATAGCCAATTATTTCTAAACTCAATTTGCTGCCGGCTAGTATTACTAATTTCTACCAACTCAAGGGTTTCACTTTCCTTAAGGTTCACCATAACATTTTTTAGCTTTCCCTTACTTTCATACTCAAGCGGAATACTTTGGCCGGGTTTATATTTCCTAAGAATTTCATTTAATTGAATAGAATTATCTAATTCTTGATTCCCGACTTTCAAAATATAATCTCCAAAATCGATCCCAGCTTCATAGGCTGCAGTTCCTTTCAAAGTAGCCGCAGAAACTCTGTACTTGTTAACTGTAGAATTCATAGTCAATCTTAGGTTTCCGATACTCGCCTTTCCGGGATCAGCTTTTCGAAGTTCTAATCCGGCATTTGCCAATAGCTTTGCATAATCATTCTTCTCAGTACCATTGATGTACCTACGGAAAAAATCTTCTGCAAAAGCAGCATTTGTCAAATTTCCAAGTAAATTTTGTAGATCTGGGATAGTGTAGGGAATTTCAGTTTTACCATGGCTTTTCCAGAGTGCCTTCATATAATCGTCGAGTGTTAAACTAAATTCTGAACGCAGACGCAGATCTAATCCCATAGCAATAAATGCCCCGTATGTGTAATACGAAGTGAAAGTATTCGCATAGTTATTTCTGTCTATTGAAACTCCGGCATCCACAAAAACAGCTCGGCGGCTCATTTGAATAGCAGAGAAACTTGCTGCACCCGGTGAATTGAATACTCCATTAAGAATTTCGGATAGTACTCCCTTATACTGCTTTTCACTTAAAAAACCAGCCCTCTTTAATATCAAATTCCCATAATATTGAGTAAATCCTTCTGCCAACCAAAGTTCATTGCTCATATTGGCATGAGAAAAATTGAAGGGTTCTAGTGTCTTCGGACGAATCCGTTCTACATTCCAGGCATGAAAAAACTCATGAGAAAAAGTGCCTAGAAGATCTTCCTCATTTCCTGCGATTCCCGATTGAGGATCTGTAATTATAGTCGAATTTCTATGTTCCATGCCATCTCCAGAATTCGACGGGTTCACATCTTGTAAAAAAGTATAAATCCCATGATCAAATTTTGGTAGTTCTCCAAAAACGGCCTTGGCTTCCTTAACCAAGCGCTCAACCATTTTTGCATAATTGGATACAACTTCCTTATTATCAGTGGTATGTGAACTTATTCGAATAATTTGTTCAGTATTGTCAGGATTTCTATCAGTCCAGCTAAATAAATGATGATCGGAGAGTTCAACCGGACTATCCATAAAATAGTTCAAATCGGGTGCTGTAAAAGAGTCCGTATTTTCGGTAGATTTTAACTGAGTGGCTACTTTCCACCGGTACCTGTCCAAATCATTAAATTTAATCCGTATCGGCCGATCTTTCATTGCAGGAATCCACATAAAGGCTGCAGGCATATTCAGGTGGGCATGAGTTTCGTCGATTGCCAGGTAAGTACCATCAACCCAATTGCCGAAAACTGTATAAGTTATTTTAACTGTTCCATCATGGTTATTGACTCTGTAAACATCCCCTTCAGTCTGTTCCAATTCCAGAACACTTCCCTTTCCATTGAATACTTTTACATCGTATATATTTTTACCGAATTCATGGGTTGCATACCTGCCGGGTGAAGAACGGCTCATTCGAAATGTCAGATAACCAGGCGGAACATCCGGAACCAGTAATTCAATCTCCGCCTCATGATGAACCGCATTTGGGAATGAAATTTTATATTGAACTGTTTTCTGGGCAGATAAATTTAGTGCATTCAATAGTATCAGGAACAGAAATATCGTCCTCATTGTATTTATAATTGGTTGCTGTGAAGTTATAAAAAATAGCTTTGCAATGGCAGGTCCTTAATATGTTGTGAGGAATAATAATGCAGTACCGGTTTCAAAACCACTTTCAATGGCCTTCTTCTGCCTGCTTATTCCGGTGCTGACTCTAGTTTCATGTACCCCATCGATCAGGGATATATCCAGATCCTTGGTTTTATCTGAATGATGAATAACTGTATCATCTATGTTCTGTAAAGCCACATCATAAGGGCCTTTATTACTCATTAACTTTACAAAGACAGGCAAACATTCGAAAAGAATAAATAGGAATGCAATAAATGATATAGCCAGATAATTATCCATATCGCGGCTACCATCTTCCTTGTAACTCAGCTGTCCCAAAGCCCTGTTCCTATCGGCAAAACCGGCAACATTGGCCAGACTATCGAGCTGTGTACCGCTAAACATTCTTAGTTGCCTCAGCCCATCAAGTTCCTTCCGATTCGTAAAGAAGGTATCCATCGCCGCAAGTTCCTTACGAAGAAGCTCCAGTCTTAGTTCTTTCTGGATTACAATTGATTCCTTTTGTTTAGCATAGGTACCATAACCGGTTATTCCGGATGTCTGGTTGGTTTTATCTCCAAAAACTTCCTGATTCAGAATGTATCTTGACCGTTTAATGTCTTTTTCCAAAGAATCCTTTTCGATTTTAAAATTCGCAGTTTTGTCCAGTTCTTGTGCATATTTAAGATCAAAGGTGCGGTTCAGGGTATCAATTCTTGCACGCTGCTGGTTCAGGTAGCTAGTTTTTAACTGTTGCCGGATCTCCTTATCGAATATTTTGAGCTCCAGAGGTCTTGAAATAATAATTCCAATCATTATTGCCAAAAGTATTCTAGGAGTAGCCTGTAGTATCTGTTGCCCGGTTGTGCCGCTTTTACTGATACTAGAAACTATATAACGGTCCATATTGAAAATAGCGAGTCCCCATATTATTCCGAAAAGGAAAGCGAAGGTAACGGCAGTCTCAGTTCCTGCAAAAACAAAATACATGGCATAACCCCCAGAGAGCGAAGCGAACAGAGCAGTAAAAAAAATAGTAGCACCTATGCCAACGTATTTATTATGTTCGGTAGGATATTTCAGAAGGGTGTCTCTATGTGCTCCCGAACAGAACCAAAAGAAATCAGTCAGCTTTTTCATTACCAACTTTGACGCTCGGAAAGTCAATATGTTACAGAATTCAGTCTATTTTTAGGGCAAATTCTTAAGATTGGCTTATTCAATAATATTTAAGAAAATCGTACCTTTACACTATATAATTAAAGCAATATGAATGAAATTACAGTACAAGAGTTAAAGGAAAAAATCGACAAGAATGAAGATTTTCAACTCATTGATGTTCGCGAGACTTTTGAGTATGAGATGTCAAATTTGAACGGCTTGAACATACCATTAGCAGGCGTTATTCTGGAAGCTTCCAAAATCAGTAAAGATAAACCTGTCATCATTCAATGCCGTAGTGGTGCAAGAAGTGCTGCAGCTTTGAATCAGCTTGAACAACAATTAGGATATACTAACCTTTATAATCTTAAAGGTGGTATTCTTGCTTGGAAAGCTGAATTTGAGCCAGATATGCAGGTATATTAAACCGACATGCTAAAAAAAATCTTATTAAATATTTTCCTGAACGTAGCTATTATTGTTTTGGGGATGTGTATCGCTTGGGCAGTAAAAAACTCGTTCTATATCTATGTATTTGCCGGTCTACCGCCACTTGCCATGCTGATCTATCTTAAATTCAGGCTGGTTAAGAGTGTCAGAAGTTTAACCAAGAAAACTCAGAATTAATCCGGAAAAAACTCAGAACTTGATTAGGCCCAATCCCGGGGCATCTGATAAGACCCATTTCCCATCTATAAATTCAGGGTCTTTATAGGGATTATTGCTGGTTAAGAAAGGCCCATCCAGATCTGCCCAGTCGCACAAAGGAGCCAGAGCTGCAGCGGCAAGTGTACCGCAACTGGTTTCGCTCATACAGCCGATCATAGTTTTCAATCCCAGTTCTTTTGCTTTCATAATCATTCGAAAACCTTCGTGCATACCTGCACTTTTCATCAGCTTCATATTGATGCCATGATAAACTCCTTTAGCTTTTTCAACATCTGCGAAGCGCTGTACAGATTCATCACCAACAATTGCAACAGGACTTCTTTCGGTGATCCAAGCATTGGAATCAAGATCATCTTTGGCCATAGGCTGTTCAATCAAAACTACACCCTGTTCATGTAGCCATAACACCATATCAAGTCCTTGTTGCCTATCGGTCCAACCCTGATTAGCATCCACATATAAAGGCTTATCTGTAGCTGATCGTATAGTATTAATCAGTTCCTTATCATTATCTCTCCCAAGTTTTACTTTAACGATATGGCAATCTTCACCTTCTTTGATCTTGCGAAGCAAAACTTCAGAGGTATCAATGCCAAGCGTATAGGAAGTTGGGGGCATTTTTAAAGGTTCTGAATTAAAGTACTTATAACAGGCCTTTTGTTCCATTTTACCTCGCAGGTCATGCAAAGCAATATCTATAGCCGCTTTAATATTTGGATTTCCGGGGGCTATGTCATCTAGATAAGAAATCAGTTCATCAAAATTGAAAGGTGTTTTTAGCCATGAGAGATCAACTTTTGATATAAAAGCTGTCGCAGTTTCAATATTCTCACCCATATATGGCACCATAGATGCTTCTCCATATCCGGTAAACCCTTCATGGCTGATCTCCATCAGCATGATTGGAGTAGAGGTTCTTGAAAATTTTGCGATTGTGAAAGGGTGCCGCAGATTGAGCTCAAAGGGTTTGTAGCTGATCTTCATAATAATAAATTAAGAAGACGAAATAACAGAAATTTAAACAAGAAAGAGATATTTAAAATATAAATTCATTGAAAATTAATTAGTGAACGAGTAGCTGGTTTAACTTGACAGAATATTAAATTTAAAGTCTAAAAAATTCAGAATTATAATCCAAGCATATGGAAAAAATAAAAATATCAACTGCACAGTTTGAGAATAAAAGTGGCAATAAGACCTATAATTTATCAGTAATTGAAAAACTTGCCGGAGAGGCAGCAACTGCAGACTCAAAAGTAATTGCCTTTCATGAATGCTCAATTACCGGATACTCATTTGCCAAGAAGCTTACACGAGAACAAATGCTCGATCTGGCTGAGCTCATTCCTGATGGACCTAGCATATTGCGGTTGACTGGAATTGCAGAAAAATTTGACATAACAATACTAGCCGGACTTTTTGAGAAAGATGTTGAAGGGAATTTATTCAATGCCTATGTTTGCGTTGACAAAAACGGACTATTGGCAAAGCACAGAAAATTACATCCCTTTATAAATTCATATTTAAGTCCCGGTAACAGTTATACCATATTTGACCTTCATGGATGGAAATGCGGCATTTTAATTTGCTATGATAATAATGTAATCGAAAATGTGAGGGCAACGGTATTGCTCGGTGCCGATATCATCTTTATGCCCCATGTAACCATGTGCACTCCCTCTACCCGCCCCGGTGCAGGTTTTGTAGATCCTCAGTTATGGTATAATCGCGAAAATGATCCAACCTCCCTTCGCCTTGAATTTGATGGAATGAAAGGAAGAGAATGGCTGATGAAATGGTTGCCTTCCAGAGCTTATGATAATGGAATTTATGCAGTTTTCTCCAACCCAATAGGTATGGACGATGATCAGCTAAAAAATGGATGTTCAATGATCATCGACCCATTTGGGGATATTCTTGCTGAGTGCCGGACTTTTGAAGACTCATTTGTTAGCACGACGATAATACCCGAAAAACTTAAACAGGCAGGTGGCTTCCGTTATAAAAAGGCGAGAAGACCGGATCTATATCGTAAAATACTGGGTCAAGAGCACCAACCCGAATTAAATGTAGTTTGGCTTAATTCTGAAGAAGAGAAAATCAATTAATCTATCCAAATATTCAGATCCGGATCATTCAGGATGAAGGAAGATAATTTCAATTATGAGAATTTGTGGGCAAAAGATAATTAGTCATCTTTTCCAAAAAAAACTATCAGAAAACTTTTGAAAAATTTATAGTTATGCTGGCAGATCTATAGAATCTGCTTACGACGATCACTTCGCTAATTAAGAACGAAAAGGATTAGAAACCCAAGAGCAGGTGATAGTTATTCTTATCATTAAACATGGAATTGGCAAGAAAGTTGTACTTATAACTTAGTCTAGAGTGTGAGGCAAATTTGATCAACTTAGGATATTACCGATTTCAATTACTGAGTGCAATTGAACAATTTCAAAATGTAAATTTTGTATTGGTTGAGCCCGGTGAAAATCCAGAAGCAATACTAAATATTACTATAGAAAATTTTATGCTCTGGCCAAGAGATGAGCGGCTTTCCAAAAGGCGGGTAAGCCGGAATATAGTTGCTGGTACCGATTCAAACGGGAAGCCTGTTTACCAGACAGTTACAGCAATCGTGGATATTGTTCAGATTCAGCAAAGAACGAATGCAAGGTTTAAAACATCTTTGTCAATTAAGGCAGAAACTCCGGTAAAATTTCAGAAAACCTTTACTGCCAACTATAATTATGTGAATACCTTTATAGATAATATTCAAGGCGATATGCGGGCTGTGGATCCTTCCCTCAGTATGTCAAGAGGAATGGTAAATGAACTTACAGAAGATGATTATATTCTGATTTTGTCAAAACAGGAAATGGTTCGTCGCATAGCCGATGAAATCCGAAAATTTTACGATTCGAAAACTAAAGTACCTAAATAAAATAAGGGGGTTTACTACCTTTGCCAACCATGGCAGTTCAAGTATATAAACCTTTCGAACATTTAAACTTCAGTAAGCAATTCTGCTTCCTGAGCGGCGAAAAACTTCAATCGGTTGAAGAGCAGATTACTGTATTTCCACTTTGGCTAATGCATGAATATGATCTTCAGGATAAGCCATTCAAACTTCTCGATGAAAGTATGTCGACTTACAGCGACATGAAACTGCCATGCTCAGGAACAATATATGATCAGGCTATAGAGCCTTTGGAAGAAGAAATAAAAAGCGCGTTTTTATCAGGTTACGATTCAGTTAAAGAAATTCCTGAATTAAGATTGTTTCAATGGATTGCCAAAATGGTTTATGGTATCCTTTTCAATGAAATCCGCATCGGTATGATGCAACAAAAAACTAATAATGAGGAGTTTGTCCTCTCGCAATCACTCTTGCACAAATTCAGTAACCTACACCTCATGCTTCAGTCATTGAATCAGCCTGTAATTTTTGAAGGTAATAATCCCTGGAGCATCCGCGTATTCAGGCTTGAGAGCAGCCAAGACCTATTCAACTACCGTGATGAGATCAACACCCTCACTTTCTCTTTAGGAATGAAAGATTTTGGAATCATTGCCTGCCTGCAGGATAATGGTACAAATGCGATCTATCACAAAGAAATTCTTTCAAAACTAAGTGGTAAATCAATACATCCTGCACAGTTAGAGGAAGTATTCGCCCGGTTTTTCTATTCCAATTACTTGTTTAACCGCTTACCGGAATATAATATCATGCCGACTGAAGAGGCAATCTATATTGAGGCTATGCCCTTGCAGGGCATGAGTAATAAACCATTATTCGATTTTTGGCAAAACAAAACCTATGCTCAGGTACTTGAAAATTTCTGGAAGCCGTGGGGTATTCTCTTATTTGAGATTCTGAAAGATCCAGAAAATCCCCTGAGCTTTTTGTTGAATAAAAATATGGAAATTATTCCAGCCGAATCGGTAGAATTGCCATCTTAAGGCTCTGCTTATTTAATAACCTGAGATTCGATATAAAATCTTGCTGGGGTATTTTGAATTGAATAATTTTCTCTTTTTTTAGAAAGCAAGGTCTGTGCTTCTTCGGTCACGCCTTCCCGTGTTCTGCCGTTTTTTTGCATCAGATTTAAAAGATATCATGAAATTCAATTGCTAAAAGCTACAGCTGCCACCCGGGTTTATTTCATATGGCTTTGGTCCTTTTGTCGGGCTGCCACTCCCTATGAAATACCGCTTTAAGTAAAATAAACCTTGCCGCAGGAGGTAGCTTCCGGCTGCTGGTATTTTGAAACGGAAC
>JBDNGV010000171.1:0-1729 GCA_041689125.1 Daejeonella sp. | reverse complement strand
TTTAAAGTGGAACGGTAACTTTGTATGGGCTTGTAAAAACTATGATGGCGATGTTCAATCGGATACAGTTGCACAGGGATTTGGTTCTTTAGGATTAATGACTTCTGTATTGATCACTCCTGATGGAGGTACAATGGAAGCTGAAGCAGCTCATGGTACTGTTACCCGTCACTACCGTGATCACCAAGCCGGAAAACCAACTTCAACCAACCCAATTGCCTCAATTTTTGCATGGACCAGAGGTCTTGAATTCCGTGGCAAACTGGATAATAACCAGCCATTAATTGATTTCTGTCAGGCTTTAGAGCAGGTATGTATCGAGACCGTCGAAAGTGGAAAAATGACTAAGGATCTTGCTGTTTGTATCCATGGAAATAAAGTAAGTCATGGTGATCATTACCTGTACACCGAAGAATTCTTAGATGCTATTGATCAGAATTTGAAAGCAAAACTGGCTTAAGTCCATTTGATCTTTATAATAAACAGCTGCCATTTAACTATGACAGCTGTTTTTGTTTACAGACTATTATAATGGTCAATTATATTTTCTACAGATTACCTATTGAATTCAATATATTTAAAAAAATAAATTAGTATCAGGCTATGCCCTTTTATTCAAATGATCACGTTAAACTTCATTATTATGAATACGGAAATGGTCCAGATATTCTCTTAGCGTTTCATGGCTTTGGGATGAGAGGAACACAGTTCAGGGTTCTGGAATCTGCCTTCAGTTCTAAATATAAAATATACAGTTTTGATCTTTTCTTTCATGGTGAAACAGAATTACTCGACAGCTCACTATCTACTGTAAGAAAAGGGTTGAATCCTCAGGAATATGGAAACTACATCCGAGATTTTATCAATTCTCTTAATACGGATAATAAAAAAATCTCGCTGCTTTCCTACAGTATGGGCTCGCTTATGGCATTATCGGTTTTGGAAAATCTTCCTGAAATCATCGATTCAGTATTTTTTATAGCACCCGATGGTTTTAAACCCAACAAACTACTTCAAATTAGCTCAAGAAACCTGCTTATTAATCGATTTCTTTATAAAATGGTTTACAGTCCCAAGACCATTCATTTACTGTTAGATTTCATCTTAAAATTAAAATATATTGATTCTTCCCTTCATTACATATTAAGGAATGAGTTTAAAACAACCGAAACTCGTCTGGCCGGTTATAATTCAATTACTTATCATGCCAAATTAAGCTTTGAGCAAAATAAGATCGCAGAACTATTGAACAAGAATGAAATAAACTCCTTTTTCTATTTTGGTGCAACAGATATATTATTCCCTGCAAAAATTGGAATCGGTTTTTCAAAAAAACTCAAAAATTCAAAGTTGATGGTTTTGCAGGAAGGACACGATTTAGTGAACGAAACACTGAATGAAATAATTAAATTGCAGTTACAAAATCATGATCAAAGATAAACCTTTAAAAGTCGTTACCTGGTTTTTTGTACATGTTGTTGAAAGATATCTACTCAGCCATTTCAAAAAAGTAAGTTTTATTAATCCTATTGACACAGACCCAAATCGGGCATGTCTGGTCTTAATGAATCATTACAGTTTCAATGACGGTGCCATTATGTTTCGCTTATCCCATAAGATTCTAAAGAAAAGCTTTAAATTAATTTCTCTGGAAGCACAGGTTAGAGCATTCATTGCATTGCGCTATGTGGGTTGTTTTTCTATCAATAAAAAATCCAGAAGTATGATC
>JBDNGV010000170.1:0-4914 GCA_041689125.1 Daejeonella sp. | reverse complement strand
TAATACATGGACTCTGAATAAATTACGTTGGGTTCATGAAGAGATATTGATCGGTGCAATGATTCTGATCGAACATACAGGAGACGAGTGGGCCATCAATTGTTATGCTAAGACCGAGGCATATATTAGGAAAAATTATGTTCGTCCGGAGTATGCCTTTGTGATTGATAGTGGCGACAGAAAAATGGAAAAACATACCCATGTGAGAGCAGAGCACTATCATTATCCAAGGCAGTTAATGGTTGGTATACTTGCTATAGACCGTATACTAAGCAGAGATGAGAAGCCTTCCGGCTTGTTTTCATAAAATACCAAGACCTGACAATTAATGAAGGTTTTTTTTTGTACAGAATATTATATTAAAATTCCCATATGAGTAAGAAGAAATATGAAGGACAGGCATTTTATAATGCACCATTTGTTGTTGAAAATTTTAACGGTATGCCTTACCGGGTTCTTGGAAAATCCGGATTAAAGGTTTCCAATGTAGGGCTGGGAACCTGGAAAATGGGTTATCCGGAAAGCGGGGACGAATCACGTATTGATAAGAAAAGTTCTTTTAGTATTCTCGATAAAGCTATAGATCTTGGTGTTACCTTTTGGGATTCTGCAAATCGGTATAATAATGCCTCAGGAAATTGTGAGCGGATCATTGGAAAGTGGTTTAAGAAAAATCCTGAACAGAGGCGCAATGTGGTGCTTGCTACAAAAATGGCCGGAACAATGGACGGATTAAGTCCGAATCATTGTGGGCTTTCAAGAGGAAATATCATGGAAGCAGTATACGCCAGTCTCGAAAGGCTTCAAACTGATCATATTGACCTGCTTTATTTTCATAGATTCGATGGAATAACTCCTCCTGAAGAAAGTTTAATAGCAATTGAAGATCTTGTAAGACAGGATCTGATCCGTCATTTTGCAGTTTCAAATGCAAGTATTGAAATTCTTAAAACCTACCAGGCTGTACAGTCTACAATGTCGGTCAGAAGCCGGATTCTGGCAGTTCAGAATCAGTTTGATCTGCTTGACGGTGAAGCAGAAGAAGATAAGGGTGTTTTGGATTATGCCAAAAAACAGGGTATTTCATTCATAGGCTGGAGCCCGATGGCAAGGGGGCTTCTGACAAACAGGTACCTTAACCCTATAAAAGCGGGTCCAGGTGATCGTTTATTCGACGAGGGTGACCTGAAAGAAAAAACAAGTCCTGAAAACATGAGTAAACTACATGCACTAGCTGCTATTTCTGACGAAATGGGAGTTGAACTTAGTCAGCTTGTTATAGCCTATATGCTAACAATGAAGGGAATGGGGCCGATTATTCCTTCCTCATCCAGTGTGAAGCAACTTGAATCAAATGCAGCAGCAGGTAAGCTTATACTTACCAATAAGCAAATTGCCAGTGTAAAAAGTATTATAAACTATTAAAGAAATTCGGATGTCAACTTTTAAATCCATTCTCACTACAGTTTTTGTTTCATCCTTTATAGTCATGAGCAGTTTTGCCCAACCGAAAAAGCTGGAACAGGAAGCTCGTTCAGCAATGTTAAATGCCACTCGTTTTATGGTTGAAAAGGCAAGTGTAAATGGGGGTTATGTGGCTTATTATCTTCCTGATTTTTCACGCCGATGGGGAGAACTAGAGGGTTTTAAAACTCAGGTTTGGGTTCAGGATCCAGGAACAGTAAGTATGGGAAATGTGTTTCTTGATGCCTACACAACTACAGGGGATGAATATTATTACTTGGCCGCAGAGAAAGTAGCCTCAGCCCTGATCTGGGGGCAGCTTCCAGAAGGTGGATGGAATTACATGATCGATTTTGCAGGCGACCGTTCCTTAAAAAAATGGTATAATACGATTGGAAAAAATGCATGGGGATTTGAGGAATACTATTTTTACTATGGAACTTCTACTTTTGATGATTCCAATTTTTCTGGACCGGCTTCTTTTCTTCTCAGACTATACCTTCAGAAGATGGATAGTAAATATAAGCCGGCACTTGATAAAGCTATTCAGCTTGTAATCGACAGTCAATACCCGCTTGGCGGTTGGCCACAGCGTTTTCCTCTTAAAAACAATCATCCCAAAAACGGTAAGGAAGATTATTCCGCATATTATACATTTAATGATGAAGTTATTTCAGGAAACATCGATTTTCTGATTCAGTGTTATACTACCCTAGGCGAGGAACGTTTTCTGGATCCAATTAGGCGAGGCATGAATTTTTATCTGATCACGCAGCAGGGTAATCCACAGGGAGGATGGGGGCAACAATACAATATGGATCTTCAGGTTGCTCATGCCCGAAGTTATGAACCACCAGCCCTGATGCCCAGATTTACCTATACCCATGTTTTACTTTTGATGAATTATTACCAGCTAACGGGCGACAGAAAATTCCTGGCACGGATTCCTGATGCAATCCAATGGCTAGAAAGCTGTCGTTTACCTGCGGATAAAAGCCTAGGTGGTACTCGTACCCATGCTACATTTATAGAGATCGGAACCAATAGGGGACTTTATGCTCATCGTAAAGGTACAGCAGTGAAAGATGGTGATTACTGGTGGGATTATGATGATAATAATCTGCTTGCCCATTATGGCGGTAAAGCCAATATTAATATTCAGTTTCTTAAAGATGAATTCCTGCGGGTAAATGCACTTTCGCCCAATGAAGCCAGCAAGGATTCACCTTTAAAAATAGGAGCGAGTAAAGATGGGATTTTACCTCAGACTCAGTTTCCGGTTTCTTATTCAACTGGAGCTATTCCCGATGATAATCTGGTTTCCGGTATACTAAAAGCATTGGACCAGGATCGCTGGCTGGTAAAACACATTCAGATCAGTCGACCTTATTCAATTTTGCCTGATGGATCGGAGATGAATACCGCCAAGCTAAGTGATGAAAATGGGAAGGGTATTGTTGATTCATCTGAACAGCAATACATTTCCACCCGGGAATATGAAAAAAATATGGGGATATTAATCAGATATTTAAAAAGATAAATCATTCTGAATGAAATTTGTGAAGCAATTCCTGAACAATTATAGAAATTCCGTACCTAAAGCCGTGGTTGTGCTGCTGTTAGCTGCTGTTGTAATAATCTCATGTTCCAAAATAACCCTAACATTGCCTTCTGGGTTACCTGATAATGGTGGTTTATACCTTCCGGATAAGTTTGAGGCACTGGTTGTAGTTGACAGTATTGGTAAGGCTAGGCATCTCGCTGTAAATGACAATGGAGACATTTATGTTAAATTAACTTTTAATCAGGCGATGAAAGGTTCGGGCGGAACAGTAGGATTAAGAGATCTGAATAAGGACGGTAGGGCAGACTCAATCGTTTATTTTGGCGATTATAAAGATATTGGAGGCTCCGCAGTTGGAATGACTATTCACGATGGTTATCTATATACAAGTACTGTCAACCAAGTGCTCAAAAATAAGCTGAGTCCGGGTAAATTAGTTCCTGAAAGTAAAACAGAAGTTGTATTGACTGAACTTACACCTAACGTGGCAAATAACTGGCATACCACTAAACCTGTTGCTTTTGATCGCAAAGGGTATATGTACGTTCCTTTCGGCACTCCTTCAGATGCCGGACAGGATATTGCCAAATATGGCCCAATCGGAATACCGGGTGGCAAAGGTTTGGATCCCACGCCGGAGTTGGAAACTCATGGTGGTATTTGGAGGTTTGATGCATCTAAAACTAATCAGACTCAAAAAGATGGATATAAATTTGCAACCGGTATAAGGAGTGTTGTTGGAATGGTTTGGAGCCCACTTGATGATAATTTGTATGCCGTAATGAATGGAATCGATAATTTTCGTACTATTTTCCCTGATTTATATACGGCATGGCAGGCAGCAGTCCTGCCTTCAGAACCCTTGTTAAAAGTTACTGAAGGTTCTGATTTTGGCTGGCCATACGCTTATTATGATCATATTCAAAAGAAGAATGTCTTGCAACCGGGTTATGGTGGGGATGGTAAAATAGTAGGAAGGGCCTCAAAATTTGATCTGCCGGCTATAGGCTTTCCGGGCCATTGGGCGCCAATGGATGTGATGTTTTACCAAGGCAATCAATTCCCTGAACGTTATAAACAAGGTGCATTTGTAGCCTTTCACGGTTCAACAGATCGTTCACCATATCCCCAAGCCGGTTATATTGTTTGTTTTGTACCTTTTAAAAACGGTGCACCTACCGGTGATTGGGAGGTTTTTGCGGATGGTTTCACCGGCGTAGATACAGTTGTAAACACCAGTGATGCCGTTTACCGGCCAATGGGACTTGCAACCGGTCCCGATGGTTCTTTATATATATCGGAATCCAATAAGGGGAAAATCTGGCGGGTGATGTATAAGGGAGATAAGAGTGAATTCGGAGAGGAGCAGCTTGCGCGAATGGAGCTCAGAAAGAATAGATCCTACATTAAAACACCGGATGAGCTGAAAGATAATCTGCATAGAGGTGATCGTCTGGCGGGAAGTATTTTATATAACACGTATTGTGCCTCCTGTCATCAGCGCGATGGAAAAGGTGATAACAGCCGGTTTCCTCCGCTTGCCGGATCTGATTGGGTAAGCGGTGATAAACAGAGACTGATCAGTGTAATTCTTAACGGACTAGATGGCGAAATTATGGTGAACGGTCAGTCATGGCAGGGCATGATGCCTGCGCATGCTGAATTTCTGGATGATCATGCTGTCGCATCAATCTCAACTTATATCCGTCAGAGTTTTGGTAATAAAGCCGGTCCCGTTAATAGCCTTGAGGTCAGCAAGGTCAGACAGAATTCTAAGAAGTAAGGGAATTCGGCTTATTTTCCAACTTTGTTAATTGTACATTAAATGCTTTAAATATTTAATCAAAAAACATGAAATCATTAACACTATTAGGTTCCTTACTCAT
>JBDNGV010000169.1:0-6137 GCA_041689125.1 Daejeonella sp. | reverse complement strand
AAGTGTCCCAGACTTTTGTTCACTGTATTTCAAAACTGTGAGGGGATTTTCCTGATTAAAATAGTTAAAGATCGCTGTGTCATAATGCGATGACACATTAAATGCCTGACGTGCAAATGCCTTGCGATGGCTGAGAGAGGTATAGCCCCCGTTTTCAGTTAAAATATCTCCTAATGTTTTATAATCGTCTTTGGAAGCAATAATTACTACATCATTAAAATTCTTGGCTGCAGCACGAATCAGTGATATGCCTCCAATATCTATCTTCTCAATGATATCTTCATCTGAGGCTCCCGAACTAAGAGTCTCTTCAAAAGGATAAAGGTCTACAATTACCAAGTCAATTTCCGGGATTTCAAATTCCCCAATCTGGACCTTATCTTCTTTATTTTCCCTTCGGTTTAGGATACCCCCAAAAACTTTTGGATGAAGTGTTTTTACACGTCCACCAAGTATCGATGGATATCCGGTCAGATCTTCAACGGCTATTACGTCTATTCCAAGCTCCCGAATAAACTTCTCGGTGCCGCCGGTTGAATAAAATACGGTTCCTTGCTCATTTAACTGGTGGATTAGTGGTTCTAAATTATCTTTATAATAGACTGAAATTAAGGCGTTTTTAATCTTAACAGGATGGCTCATTGATAATTAATTCTGAAAGCGCAAAGATAGTTTTTTTGATCGGTTTGCTATGAAAATTTTAGTTAAAAAACTGCCTTTGATATTGATTATTGCGAACAAACTAACGTCAGCGCAATTTGAAATAGAATGTTTGTTTGATGTGTTAATTTAGGCTTATAGTTTTTCACTAAGATCGCATCTTTTTTAGCAATTGCTCCACCACTTTGGGGTAATGTAAATGTTCAAGTTGCTGCCCCTTGAACTTAATCATTTCCAGATCATCTCCTGGCTCTATCCTGAATCGCGATTGATGAATAATTTCACCTTCATCAAAATGTTCGTTTACAAAATGGATACTAATGCCCGACTCCTCTTCATGGGCATCAACAATAGCCTTATGAACCCGGTCGCCGTACATGCCTTTGCCACCATATTTTGGAAGCAATGCGGGGTGTATATTGATAATTTTATTTGGAAAGGCTTTTAAAAGGTTTTGTGGGATTAGCCACATATAACCAGCCAAAACGATTAAATCAATCTGCAGATTTTTTAATAAATTAACTACATGATCTGTTTTGTAGAATTCATTCTTGTCGAATATGTGTGATGGGATCTCAAAATTATCAGCACGCTGCAATACATAAGCTTCAGGATTATTGGTCAGCACAATAACAACCTCAGCATCGATGTGTTTTTTGAAATGCTCCATAATCTTTTGAGCATTCGACCCTGAGCCTGATGCGAAAATTGCGATGCGTTTCTTCAAGACTGTTCTATTTTTAACAAAGATATTATTTTGGGGGTTTTTTGGAAATGATCTTGATTAATTTGTCGATTATGCAATTTGTCGATTTGTCTATTTTGTGAAACAGTTACCAATTGAAATTGTATTTTTTTCAAATTCTTTAAGAATTAAGAATTTAACAATTTAAAACGGCATGCCCATTGACAAATCGACAAATCAACAAATCAACAAATTGTTTACAGGTTCCCCCTTGACTCCTGTTCCCTTTCTAAAGCTTCAAAAAGTGCTTTGAAATTTCCTGCTCCAAATGATTTTGCTCCTTTACGTTGAATGATCTCAAAGAATAGGGTTGGACGGTCTTCTACCGGCTTGGTGAATATCTGTAATAAATATCCTTCCTCATCACGGTCAACCAGTATTCCGAGTTCTTTTAGTGGTTCAATATCTTCTTCTATTTTACCCACTCGGGTTTCGAGATCATCATAATAAATCGTAGGAACCTTTAAAAACTCCACTCCTCGAGCCTCCAATTTACTAACGGTATTTACGATGTCATTTGTTGCGATGGCAATGTGCTGCACCCCTTCATCACCATAAAAATCAAGATATTCTTCAACCTGAGAACGTTTTTTACCTTCTGCCGGTTCATTTATCGGAAATTTGACATAGCCATTCCCATTACTCATCACTTTACTCATTAAAGCGGAATACTCTGTAGAGATCTGTTTATCATCAAATGTGAGAATATTCTTGAAGCCCATCACATCCTCATAGAATTTAACCCATTTATCCATTTGATTCCATCCCACATTACCTACACAATGATCTACATAAAGTAAGCCGGTTGGTTCAGGATTATAAGCGCTTTCCCATTTTTCATATCCTGGCATAAACAGCCCATTATAGTTTTTGCGTTCAACAAAAATATGTACTGTTTCGCCATAAGTGTAAATGCCACTCATTTTGACTTGCCCGAAATCATCTTCAAGTGTTTGTGGATCTAAATAACTTTCAGCGCCGCGGGAAGTGGTCTGGAGGTGTGCATCATAGGCATCATCAACCCAAAGGGCAATAATCTTAACTCCATCACCATGGCGGGTCAGTTGTTCTGAAATGGGATGATCTGGGAATAAAGGAGTGGTTAGAACTAGCCTGATCTTATTTTGAATAAGAACATAAGAGGCACGGTCTTTAACTCCGGTTTCCGGACCGGCATAAGCCAGACTTTGAAAGCCGAAGGCTGTTTTATAAAAGTGTGCCGCCTGCTTAGCATTCCCGACATATAATTCTATGTAATCGGTTCCTTTAAGTGGAAGAAAATCTGTTATTTGTATATCTTCTGCTATTGTTCCTGTCTTCATTTTACTAATGTTAAGTGTTACTTTATGAGATTCTCAAATCATCAAATTCTCAAATCGTCAAATTTATTCCACATTCTCCTGCCAGCTTTTATGATAACTTTCATCCTCAATACTCAGGGCGTAATCTGTCAGCATCAAGGGTTTAAAAGGATCTATCATAACTGCTAGTTCTTCTGTTCTTTCCTTTCCAATTGATTTTTCAACTGTCCCGGGATGCGGACCATGTGGTATCCCACCGGGGTGAAGGGTTATTTGTCCCTTGACAACGCTCTTTCGACTCATAAAATCCCCGTCCACGTAATAGAGAACCTCATCACTGTCTACATTGCTGTGATTATAAGGTGCCGGGATTGCATCGGGATGATAATCATATTTACGCGGACAAAAAGAGCAGATCACGAAATTATGACCTTCAAAAGTTTGATGTACCGGAGGTGGCTGATGAATTCTTCCGGTAATCGGTTCAAAATCGTGGATTGAGAATGCCCAAGGATAATGAAAGCCATCCCATCCTATAAAATCAAATGGGTGGGTACCATAGGTATAAGGATAGATCAGCCCCTGTTTTTTTATAAGTACTTTAAAGTCACCGGATTCATCATGAGTTTCAAGTTCAGCAGGACGTTTGATATCACGCTCACAAAATGGAGAATGCTCCATTAATTGCCCCCATTCATTGCGGTAGCGTTTTGGGGTGCGTATCGGACTGAAACTTTCGATTATGAAGAGTCTGTTATCTTCAGTATTGAATTCCATCTGATAGATTGTCCCCCGGGGAACCACTATGTAGTCGCCATATTCAAATCGGATTTTTCCGAAACCGGTTTTCAAAGTTCCACTTCCCTCATGAATGAAAATAACCTCATCAGCCTGACTGTTCTTGTAATAATAATCTGTCATAGAATGGCGTGGTGCTGCTAGGGAAATATGAAGGTCGCTGTTCACTAGCACCGGTTTACGACTCTTCAAATAGTCATCTTCGGGTTTTATCTTAAATCCGATCAGGCTGGTATGGCGTAAATGCTTTTCTCTAGCAATCTTCGGCTCAACCGAATAAGGTTCACCAAGTTCTTTTACAATAGTTGGAGGGTGGCAATGATAAACCAGGGAATAAAGACTGGAAAAACCCTCTGTAGAGACCAATTCCTCAGCATACAATACACCATTTGCTTTACGAAAGGCAGTATGTCGTTTATGAGGAATAGATCCTAATGTATGATAGATAGGCATAAATTAGAATTTTTAGGTTAGTATAATTGGTAGTACAAAGTAAGCTTTTCTTTATTGGAAATTGAAATATGTTTTTACATGTACCTTTCTTTGATTTTTTGATGAATGGCTTAAAGGGTAAGCAAAATTCATTAGTTTTGAATAGGTGATACTTAATTATACGCTAGATGAAATTAATTTCCTACAAAACCGAAGACCGCGAACACCTTGGTTTGTTCATAAACGGACATATTTATAACCTGAATTCCTGCGATAAACTTATCCCGGACAATATGAATGAGTTTTTGAATGGGGGTGAAGAATTAATGGAGAGAGCAAAAAAGGTTAATGAGGAGATCAAGTCAGGTAAACAAAATGCCAAGGAAGAAATATTTTTCGAAGTATTGGCTCCGGTACCTCATCCTAGCTCCTGTCGTGATGGCTATGCTTTCAGACAACATGTTGCATCGGCAAGAAAAAACCGGAGAGTTGAAATGATTCCTGAATTTGATCAGTATCCTATATTTTATTTCACGAATCATAATGCTATTCAGGGGATGGGGGATGTTGAATGTATGCCTGATCATTTTGAAAAACTTGATTTTGAACTGGAGGCAGCCATTGTTATCGGTAAAAAAGGCAGGAATATAAGGGCATCGGAAGCTGATTCTTATATCGCGGGATTCATGATTATGAACGATTTGAGTGCCCGTACCCTTCAAATGGAGGAGATGCTGCTTAATCTGGGCCCTGCCAAGGGGAAGGATTTTTCAACTGTGATTGGTCCGTGGCTGGTTACACCCGACGAACTGGAGAAGTACAAAACGCCTGCAAAACAGGGGCATACTGGAAATGCTTATGCTCTCGATATGAAATGTTGTGTCAATGGAACAGAAGTATCATCAGGCTCGATGGCAGATATGGACTGGACTTTTGCCGAGATCATTGAGCGGTGTTCTTACGGAGTAGATATTTTGCCCGGTGATGTGATTGGATCTGGAACTGTTGGTACCGGATGTTTTCTCGAATTGAATGGAACCGGCTTGCTTAATGACCCCGAATACAAATCTCAATGGCTTCAACTTGGAGATATTGTGGAAATGGAAATTACCGGATTGGGTCGTTTGACCAATACCATCAGAAAAGCAAATACAGACTGGTCTATTTTAAAATTGAAAAAGAAAAGTTCTTAGGAAATATGAATTTAATTGTCATCCTGAACGCAGTGAAGGATCTTATTAAAGTAAAAAATAATTTTGTCTCAAAAGATAAACATGCTAACTCTAAATGCCGCCGATCTTAAGCCGGCAGAACTTCAGAATTACCTGCAATATGCAATCGCTCCTAGGCCGATATGTTTTGTCTCGACAATTGATAAAGCAGGAAATGTAAATTTAAGCCCTTTTAGTTTTTTTAATATGTTCAGTATTAATCCTCCGGTTTGTGTGTTTTCACCATCTCGAAGGGTAAGGGATAATACGACCAAGCATAGTCTTGAAAATATTTTGGAAGTGCCTGAGTGTGTGATAAATATAGTGAATTATGGCATGGTTCAACAAACATCACTTGCCAGTGTGGAGTATCCAAAAGGTGTAAATGAGTTTGTTAAAGCAGGATTCACAGCCCTGCCTTCTGAATTGGTTAGACCTCCACGTGTTGCAGAATCGCCAGTTCAGCTTGAATGTCTGGTCAGGCAGGTAATTCCTTTGGGTGAAAATGCCGGTGCCGGTAATCTAGTCATTGTAGAGATTAAAAGAATACATATCCATGAAGATATACTTGATGGGTCTGGAAAGATTGATCAAGCCAAAATTGATCTGGTTGCCCGATTAGGTGGTGACTGGTATTGTAGGGTAGGTAAGGATAATCTATTTGAGGTTGAAAAACCAGTCCGAACTATAGGAATTGGAGTGGATTCTCTGCCTGCCTCTGTCCGTACCTCTGATATTTTGACCGGAAATAATCTTGGGCAGCTTGGAAATGTGGAAAGTCTGCCATCAGATGAAGAAATTGCTGCGTTCAGATCTGAACCGGAGCTCAGACAAATTCTTGATGCTACAATCGGAGATTCAAAAACAAGGGAAAGAGAACTCCACCAATATGCCAGAAAACTACTCGAGGAAAGAAATGTTGGAGATGCTTGGAAGGTGCTTTTGATTTGAGGTTGTCTGTTGTTAGTTAACTGTTCTCAGTTATCTGTT
>JBDNGV010000168.1:0-5764 GCA_041689125.1 Daejeonella sp. | reverse complement strand
GTATCCGCCTCCATTCCAATAGCTGTTTTAGCTATTTCTATTGGCCGAAAATTTTTCAAAACAACCATCCTTGAAAATAATATTATCCAGACTACAGGCTCGGCCGGAGAATCGATTGCAGCCGGTGTTGTATTTACCCTGCCCGGATTTCTCTTTCTATCTGCAGGGAGTAACAGTGAATCTTTTTTCTCCTACTGGCCAATTTTCTTCCTTGCTGCTTTAGGAGGAATTTTGGGCACCTTGATGATGATTCCGCTCAGGCGATCCCTAATTGTTGAAGAAAACCAAAGCTTGCCTTATCCGGAAGGAACTGCTTGTGCTTCAGTATTGATAGCCGGTGAAAAAGGTGGCGACTTTGCTAAAACTGCGTATTACGGACTTGCATTTGCATTTGCCTATGCCATTCTTCAGAAGATATTTCACGTGATCGCAGAAGCTCCTTCATGGGCAACAACTCAATCGAATAAATTCTTTCCTTCAGCAACTTTAAACGGTGAAATTACTCCCGAATATCTGGGAGTGGGATATATTATAGGCCCAAAGATTGCCGGAGTACTGGTAGCCGGCGGTGTACTTGCATGGTTAGGACTTATCCCTTTACTGGCAACACTTGTCCCAGGAGAAACAATTGCCTATCAATTAGTTAAGCTCGGTTATTTAAAAGATGTATACAGCCCTGGTGGACCGGGAGGATGGGATCCATTAAACATGGTTTTTGCTAATACAGCTACGGCAATCTACCAAGCATATGTAAAACAGATCGGGGCAGGTGCAGTTGCCGCCGGAGGATTTATTACACTGATTAAAACCATTCCTACGATAGTATCTTCATTCAAATCGAGTCTGGCATCGATGAATAAATCGAAAACAGAAAAACAAGTTGTCAAGCGTACAGACGATGATCTTTCATTTAAAATCGTAATTTTTGGAAGCCTTGGGCTCATTTTATTAATGGCATTATTACCACAAATACCGGGTGATTCTGTATTAAATAAATTACTGATCGGTGTTTTGGTAATTATCTTCGGATTTTTCTTCGTAACCGTTTCCAGTCGAATTGTAGGATTAATCGGAACCTCCTCCAATCCCGTATCAGGAATGACCATTGCCACTTTAATGGGAACCTGTTTGATCTTTATTAGTATAGGCTGGACCGGACATTTATATGAGCCAATGGCATTGGTAGTAGGAAGTATGATCTGTATTGCTGCAGCCAATGCTGGTGCAACATCACAGGATCTTAAGACCGGCTATATTGTTGGAGCTACTCCAAAATACCAACAATTGGCTCTCTTTGTTGGTTCAATTGTTTCTGCCGTGGTAATCGGTCTGACACTTTCTGTACTAGATAGGCCAACAGCTGAAATGACTGCTCAGGGAATAACGCATGCAATAGGAACAGAAACCTATCCTGCACCACAGGGAACTCTAATGGCTACATTGATCAAAGGACTACTCTCATTTAACCTTGATTGGCAATTTGTACTCGTTGGAGTTTTTCTTGCCATTACAATCGAATTATGCGGAGTTAAATCACTCTCTTTTGCTGTAGGTGCTTATTTGCCTCTCTCCACTACCCTGCCCATATTTGCCGGAGGGGCCATAAAAGGCCTCGTTGAGATGAGAACAAAAAAAGATAGGAAAAAATCAGAAGATGAAGAGTTGGGAAAAGGAAACTTGTTTGCTACAGGGTTAGTTGCCGGTGGTGCATTGATGGGAGTTATTTATGCTTTTCTAATGGCATTTGAATCAACCGGTGGTCCCGTAGGTAGCTTGAATATGGAGGAGCATCTGAGCGGATTATTGGGATCAGGTAGATATCAAATTTTAGGTTTTATGTTTTTCCTGTTTATGGGCTGGTCGCTATACCGGATTGCAATAAGCAAGGAAAAGTAATTCGTATAGAGGAAATAGATAACTAATATTCTTTAAAGCGAAAGAATAGGGGCTCCGATATTTGAAATGTCAAGATAATACTAAATAGAAGCATAATTATGTTTCTATTTTATGGTATATGACTGACACCACCTGATACAACAAACTTCATTGCATCACTAGCACTCATTTTAAGGGGTTTCACTCGTTCTGCATTCACTATGCATAACTGACCTGCAAAGGAATAAGATAAAGGAAAATATACAGCAACCTCACCCGGATAACCGATTTTTGAAAGGTCTTTTTGAGTCAGGAAGCCAATTTTCTTCAATCCGGTTTCATTAACTTCAACAAGTACAGGTTCGTTGAATTTTTTATCATCACCTACAAATGCCTCAGTAATATCTTTGAAAGAGGTATAGATCACATTAAATACAGGTAACTTTTTGAACCAAGAGCCGAACCACTTTTTGATGGGATCAGTTACAAAATTTGTCACAACTATACCCACAACAATTAGTACCACCACTACGGTAAGAATGCCAAGTCCTGGAATGTAGATTGGCTTTCCGACCTGATCTACCCAGATTATATCACTCAAATTAAGTGCAGAATCCAGTTTAGAAACCGCCCAGTATATGAAAAATAAAGCTGCGGCAATTGGCAGAATGACCAAGGCACCCCTTATCAGGTAATTAAATAATGCTCTGACAATTCTATTCATAATAATATATTCGTTTCACGCGCTGAGAAATGCCAGTCAATACTTCATAAGGAATTGTTTCCAGTTGTTTGGCAATATCTTCCACCCGGATCTGATCATTGAAAACAATCACCTCGTCTCCTTCTACGGCATCAATCCCTGTAATGTCAAGCATGCACATATCCATACAAATTTTTCCAATAGTTGGAACCACCTTACCTCTGACAATCATTTTGCCTTTACCATTGCCCAATTCCCTGCGATATCCATCGGCATATCCAATCTTTACAGTTGCAATTTTCCCTCCTTTGGGCATCTTTCCTTCTCTACCGTACCCTATAGTATCGCCTGCAGGAATATTTTTGATCTGCGAAATACTTGTTTTCAGCGAAGTTACGGTTTGCAAGGGAGATTTTGAATCATAAGCAGAATCTATTCCATAAAGGCCAATGCCAAGCCGAACCATATCAAAACGGGCATCGGGCCAGCGGCTGATCCCAGAGGTATTGGCAATATGTTTCATGAAAGTATAATTCAAGTTTTTGCCGATCTTTTCTGCAAATTTAAAAAAGAGTTCGATCTGCTTGCCCGTAAAGTCATCATGCTTTGGATCTTCACTTGCAACCAAGTGGGAAAACACACTCTGAATGCGGATTCCATTTGTATTAATCAGAATTTTAAGCAGCTCATTTAATTCCGATTCCATAAAGCCGAGGCGGTGCATACCGGTGTCCAGTTTAATGTGAACAGGATAATTCTCCAAATTCTTCCGGTTCAAAACC
Organism: Daejeonella sp.; assembly: GCA_041689125.1. Taxonomy (GTDB): domain Bacteria; phylum Bacteroidota; class Bacteroidia; order Sphingobacteriales; family Sphingobacteriaceae; genus Daejeonella. The sequence continues at coordinate 2,404 of JBDNGV010000168.1, read as the reverse complement.
TCTATTAACTGGTTCAAAATCCTAATACTAAATATTTCCGGTTCCAGCTTATGATGAATAATCGTTTCAAAAGCCATTGCATCAGGACTCATCACCATAATTGGTAAACTGCAACCGGCATTCCTCAATGCAACGCCTTCATCAGCATAAGCAACAGCCAGATAATCAACCTTATTGAATTCAAGGAGATTGGCAATTTCAAAACTGCCGCTACCATAAGAAAAGGCCTTTACCATGGCCATTATTTTTGTCCCGGCCCCTAATTCCAATTTATAATGATTCAGATTATGCTCCAAAGCATTCAAATTGATCTCCAAAATGGTTTCGTGTACCTTCTGGGTTAAAAGCTGACTGATTCTCTCAAATTCAAAAGATCTGGCTCCCTTTAAAAGTATAGTCTCATTATGAAATTTAAGCGATGTGAAATTTTCCAAAAAGTCGGCTGTGGTAGCGAAATATTCGGTCTCGAAGGGATAGTCAACCGCATACTTGCTAATTTGCGCACCCACGGCAATTAACCTGTCGACTGATTTATTTTCGAGCAGATTCTTTACCTGTTCATAAACCGATTCGGAACCAGTTCCGGGTATATCAGATAGTATTAATGTGCGACGCTGGTGCTGGTTCTGCTGTTTCAAAAAATCAAGGGCAATAGCAAGTGAAGATAGGTCAAGGCTATAGGAATCATCAATTACAGAGCAGTTATTGATGCCATTTTTCAGCTCAAGGCGCATACCTACGGGTATTAGCTTCGCAAGCCTCTTATCGGCTTCCTCCGGCTCGTATCCCATAGCCAATAAGCTTGCCCAGCAGATAATGGCATTCTCAATAGACGCTTGGTCAGTGAAAGGGATTATGGCCTTTACATCTTTGCCATTGAAACGTGCCCTTAAAAATTGGAATTTATCTTCTAGAACCTCATCATCAAAAACGTCCAAATTGGCAGATAATCGGTAGTTCCAAGTGAATTTATTTTTGCCAGGTATTTCGCCATCATAATTATCCAAATACTTTTCAGAATAAATAAACAGATCTACTCCTTCAAACAACTTCAGTTTTTCTTCGATTTTTTGATTAATGGTTTCAAAACCAGCACTATGTGCCTCACCGATATTAGTCAATATCCCGATCGTTGGACGAACTATTCGGGCAAGAAGCTCCATTTCACCCGCTTTGGATAAACCCGCTTCAAAAATAGCTAGATCATTCTCCTCATTCATTTCCCATACTGATACTGGTACACCGATCTGTGAATTATAACTTTTAGGGCTCCTGACAATATTGTTTTCAGGAACTAGTAGCTGATAAAGCCATTCTTTGACTATTGTTTTGCCATTACTACCCGTGATACCGATTACCGGAAAATTGAATTTAGAACGATGAGCAGCAGAAAGATCCTGCAAAGCCATTAAGGTATCGCCAACCCGGTAAAAATTTGCATCGGGATAAAGACGCGTATCTAATTCAAAATCAGAAATTACAAAACTTCGAACCCCTGCATCATAAACCGTAGAAATGAAACTATGTCCATCTCTCCTAGCTTTTAGTGCAAAAAACAAGGCATGGCTGATGTCAGCAAGCTTCCGGCTGTCGGTAAGAAGAGTTTTGATCAAAATATCCTTGCTCTGAATTAAAGACTCAGCATTCATGATGACTGCAAGTTCCTCTGCTGAATATAGGATATGATTCATTCTGCTAATTTCAATAATTTTTAAAGATTCCTCTCAAATATTTGCGATATTTCCATGCTTTGAAAAACGAGAACAATAAGCCAAAAATATTCAGCAGAGAACAGGCCAAAATGAAAGCTGAAAGTTATTGCGCCTACCAAGAAAGGTCGCAATATGAGGCTAGGAATAAACTTTATGATTGGGGGTTACATCAAAAAGATGTGGAGGAGGTCATTTCTGAGCTTATTGATCAGAATTTTCTGAATGAAGAACGTTTTTCGACAGCCTATACATTAGGGAAATTCAGGATCAAAGGTTGGGGAAGGTTGAAGATTAAACAGGGACTAAAATTAAAACAAGTTCCTGAAAAGATGATTCAGAAAGCCTTTAAGAGTATTGATGAGGAAGATTATTTAATGTGTTTAAGACAGATTTTAGAAAAGAAGTCGAATCTGCTAACAGAAAAAGACTCCTTTAAGCGTCGCTACCTATTGAGCCGCTATGCTGCAGGGAAAGGTTATGAAGCTGATCTAATCTCTGAAATGCTGATTAACAATAAGTTAGATTAATTGTATTAAAAAAAATAAAAAATACTTGCCAAAATTGCTTTTCTGCCTATATTTGTGCCGCAGTATTCTTCTGGAACACTCACCAAAACGCGAATTAGTTTAAAAACATCACATTTGGTTTAAGTTCTTTGACACGATGAAGTTTCTAACTTATATCATTCAGTC
>JBDNGV010000167.1:0-17938 GCA_041689125.1 Daejeonella sp. | reverse complement strand
CTAGTCTTAATCCTTATTGTAATGGATGCACCACTCGGTGTTTAAATATTTTTTGTTTCTATTTTTTATTTTAATAGTCTTAATCCTTATTGTAATGGATGCACCACTCGGTGCCATATGCAAGATGGGCAGTGTATTGTGGTAGAATTGTCTTAATCCTTATTGTAATGGATGCACCACTCGGTGAGAAAAATCCCAAAGTATAGCCGTTAATAAGAGTGTCTTAATCCTTATTGTAATGGATGCACCACTCGGTGAGAAGAGAAACCCATTTGTTAACCTACTACGTAAATTGTCTTAATCCTTATTGTAATGGATGCACCACTCGGTGCCTTGCCTGTTCAAATATTTGAATACCAGCAAATTAGTTAAATATTTTTGATATTTTTTAGAAATAGTGTGTCTCATAAAATTTAGAACTATATAAAAACTGTACTAGGCGGATCAATGATTTGTTCCATATTCACATTTTTACCAATCAATTTCATACTTCGAGCATCACTTACATTTAATGGGATCAAAATGATGCTGTCAGTATTTTCATAAATATCATTAATTTCCACTAAAGTCTTCTGTATTTCTTCAAACTTTTTATTATTGCTGTGAGCCAAAAAAACGGATTTCTGAATTCTGATACAACCTTTTTCTTTTAAAAATTTTGCGATTAAAGTCCGTACCTTATTATTTTCAATATCATATAAGATCATATAGTTCATTGTAATTGCTTTAATTGGATTTCCTTGTATAATCCCGAGTATTAATTGTATCCGTTCAGGAAATGGTAAGAGTATTTCATCATCAGTTAATTTTTCTGAAATATTATTTTTTAGATTCTCAGAAAATCCAGCTTTTCTAAGCATTGAAATTCTGGCAATCAGATCAAAATCTTTTTTAGGTGGCTTAGCCATATCAATTGTTTTCGAAATTACTTTTCAACAATTGTACAATCATATCACAAAGTATCTTATTACTACCCGTTTTTGTGGTACCTACAATTCTTACCCCTTTTTTGCCATAGAAAATATTTACTTCTGCCCAATGATTTGCTGCTTTAACAGTAATTTGTCTGCCGTATGCAATTGGCGCATTTTTTTGAAGCTGAGCACCTATCGATTCTAACTGCTCTAATATCTGCGGTATTAAAGTTTTTAATTCTTCGGGCTGTTCGAAATATTTTTTTTGAGGCACTCTTATTTTTTGCCCTATTTTTTGTCTGATTGCAGTTAAAACATCATCACTTAACTCACGTGATCCAGCTGTAAATGGTTCTGATAAATTTTCTTTTTCTTGTTTTATTGATCTTTCGGAATCTGCAATTGCAAGTTTTAGTCCATCTAGTTCAGAAAAACAGTCTTCATTTAAATATTCTGAAGCAAAAATAGGTTCGGCATCAGCATTGTAATACACATCCGGATCATAGCTAACAAAACAACAACGTGAAACATCACTTGTTTTTATGTCAACAGCAGCGCCAAGTTGATAAGTTTGCATAAATCGTAAACAGAATGATTTGTAGAACATAGTATAATAACCACTATCTGTTATCTTTTCACTCAACTTGAAAAGAACTTTTAATCCATCTCCGCTAGGTGATGAAAATAATAATTCTACTTGTTTATCTAATTTTAATTTAGTTTCTAAATCCTGTTTATCAATTTCAAATTCACTCAAGTGATCAATATCAACCAAAAATCTTTTAGTACACACAAAATTTTCTTTCCTACGAATTTTTGGATAGAACTGCGCACAAACTATATAGGGCAAAGCTGTTTTCATTTTCCGATACTGATTAACATCAATACTCCTTATAATTTGCAGGCGGTTTTGCAAAGCAGCAACTTCACCGCCCGCATTTTTTAATGCTGTATATATACGAGCAACACTTACTTCTGATAAAGGATCATTGCTTTGGGTTATATTTTTACCTATCAATAGCATCGTTATCTTCTTTTAAAAATGTTTTTGCTAATTTATAGGCATCAGATTCAAGATGGCTGAGCCTACTTAAAGTTTTACCAGACAATTGTATGATTTCACCAAGATAATCATTGGCCGATTGTATCAATATCCTTTTTGCCAAGGGACTTAATAAAATAGCCCCCGTATTTGCATTTCTTTCGAAAGCATCTGAAGGTATGGCTTCTGCAGTACAAAGACTAATGACCACATAGTCCATCCATGCTCTATATATTTCTATCACATCAAATACCAACGCCGGTCTGTTATATTCATCCCTATGAAAAATACCAACATAGGGATCTATTCCTGCTTTTATTAATGCCCCTTCTACCTTGCCATACAATATGCCATAAGCATAATTGAGCATTGCGTTGAAGGGATCGCAGGCTGGTTGCCTGTCGCGATTTTCAAAAGAAAAATTTTCAGGCATTAGCATGGAAATGCAAGAAAAATATTTTTTACTTGCTGCCCCTTCCCAGCCTCTGATACTTGCGGCCACATCACTAATAAATTCTGCTTCAACTTGTATTATTTTTCTTTTATAGTCTTCAATACTATTGATGGCCGACTTAAAAATATTGTGCAGTTTTAAGTCTGTTGGGTCAGGCTGTAAAGCTAATAAAAGGGCAATCTGGCTTTCGATTTTATGACTAATTAAATCCTTCACCCAATTAATGGCTTTGGGTGAGTATAAGAAGTTAAGCTGTGCTTTGCGAATATTACTGATAGAGCCATATTTAACACTCCATACTCGGCCTTCGGGCATTCCTTGGTCATTTACGAATAATATATCTACCTGATTTTTTATGGCTAGTAGAATAGCATCACTTGTAATTCTAACTGCCTTGCTTATTGTAATAGTCTTTATAATATCTGGAGGGAAACTTTGCCGGCCATCTGGGCTTGTAATTACAAAAAGATTATTTTCTTTCTGCAAAGTAGCGCCATAAGTATTTATAACAAGATTCATTATATACTATTTTAGAATTAATCGAACTGCATTTTGGGTTGTGATATTTTTTTTCTTATCAAAACCTTCTACCAACTCAAACAAAACAGATGTACCTACTAATATTTTATTGCCGATTTGTTTCGCTTCTTTCATTGAAAAATAATGATCTTTCCCCAATGTTGACCTAATAAACCCTGCTTGATTATTGTCCAAGATTTTAGTGATAATGCCCTCAATTATATTTTTACTACAACCAACTATTTTTTCCCAAAATGGTATTAGTTGCTTAATATAATCATTCAAATTCATATTATCCTTTAATTTAATGTCATGTTTATTTATAGCTTTTTCAAGTTCCGAAGGAATTTGCCATCCAGCTTGTTTGCGAATTAAGTAGATTAGCTTCAAATGTAGTTTAGTTTCGTTTTCATATTCTGGTTTGTTGTTTAATAATTGATAAAGGTTTTGGTACAGCTTTATTTTTTTATCTGGATCACCAAATGCCAATGCCGCCTCCGAAAACAATCTTAAAGATTCTTCTTTATCAGAGACTATTTGTGCAAGATCCTGAAGTATAAACCATTCTTTTTTTTGAGAAATAATTTGACGTAGAATTTTTTGGGCTCTTTCTTTTTCGCCTAATTGTAAATAAGCAAATGCTTCTTTTCGGGCAAACCAAATTTGGTTATTATAATGCCATTTTAACTGCCTTTTTCGGGCCATAGCCAATAATTCTAATAAAGCAAGTGGATCATTTAATCCAGCTTGTACCTTAATCATAACGCTATACCACTCCTCTAATGGCGAAGCATATTCTTTTGTTTTTCCAAAAGGATCGATCATCGTAAATGGTGTATGATCAAGCAAGTCCGGATCCATTTTTTTTAACCAGTATTCAATTTCAAGCCACTTGATATTAGTTTGACTCATCAATTGTTTGGTCAGTTTAAAAATGGCTTTTGGTGTAAGTGAATATTTTTGATCTGGCGGGCATAAATCCACCATTGCCTGAACCGCTTTTTTTGAAGTAGTGATGTCTGGCATTTCTTTATTCGTGAATTGCGTATAATAGATGCAGCTTGCGTATAATTGTTTTACCATGGAAGATTCTGGAAATCTTTTATAAATCAACCGACAAATGCCAAGAGCCTCTTGATATTTTCTGGTTTCTTTGAGGCAAAAACCATAACTCCACCCAGCCCAGTCATTAAAATTTTCTTTATTTTGTTCCCAAAGCGATTGGTATATATTTATAGCTTTTGCATATTCTTTTTGTTTTCTAAATGTAAAAGCTTGTTGAAATAAATCAATTTCCATTTTTAGGGTTTTATTTTAGCCACCAATCTTCATGCAAGTGTAATTGTTGTTTGGATCTAGTAATCGCCGTGTACCACCACCTTAACAATTCATCATTATTCATTGGGCCATACATCCCTTTATCTAAAAACAAAAACACATTATTCCATTCGCCACCCTGTGCTTTATGGCAGGTAACGGCATATCCATAGGTGGCCCTTAGCGAATTTAGAAATGGGTCTTTTCTCATCGCTTCCTGATAAGCATCTGATTTTGGACCAATATTTTTTTTTCGCATCCTTCGGGAGAAATCAATCATCAGGTTTCTTTGTTGGTCATTGTTCAGATTAGGAGATAAACTGGCAAACGGATCAAGTGCGAGTTTTATTTGATATTCTTTTTCAGTTTCCATATTTGCTACCCGAACATTTGCAAATCGAAGTTGTTCCTTTATGGTAACTTCACCCACTTCCATCACTTTTACAAAATCTCCATTGGTTAGTGGTACAAGATAATTATTTTGAGAAACCATTAAGATCTCTCCTACGTTAAGAATTTCTCTGCTGTTAGGATACAATCTTAATCGTATACTTTGGTTTATTTTGTTGCAAATAGAATGGCTTCGTGCTATTGCAATACAATCCCTTGCACCAAATTGCAGAAGTCGCGAGAAATATTCAAGAAACAAGGTGTTTGAATCCTGAAATAAAGTACAATTATTTCTTTTTTTTGCTGGTAGTTTTGTCCAGTTATCCATTTTTGGCTTGCCAACTGCTTGCCTAACATCAGAAGCAATAAGTAAAATGTCATTCCCTATATCGGTACGCATTATTATATCGAGGGTACCTGTTGTTACTTTTTTGTTAGCGTTTAGTAACCATGTCTCATTTAGAGCAGGGCTTAGAGTTTGGCCAATAGGTGGAAGCTGACATGGGTCTCCAACAAAAATGATTTTATTGCTCCCAATAGCGTGCAACAGATCTGGTAACAACAGTCCGGAACCAAAACTGGCAAAGGAAGTATCTGGGCCTAACTCACTACCCAGCATAGAAGCTTCATCAACAATATATATTTTACCTTCGCTTTCTTGTAATCTGGGCTCAAAAATTAGTTTCATTTGCCCAAAAGCAGTTGCAGGTGCATCATCGGGAATGTTTTCGTGATCGCCATCTATTTTTGAAAATCGATAGAGTTCCCCATGAACAGTATTAGTATCCAATGCGGTTTTACCTCTTAAAACTGCTGCAGCTCTGCCAGTTGTTGCCAATAATGAAAATTTAATCTTTTGCTCTTTCAGCCATTTGGCAAACTGTTGAATTAAAAATGTTTTCCCAGTACCGGCGTAACCATTGAGAATAAAAGTATCGAAAGTATCATTTTTTATAAATGTCTTGAGTTGATTAAAAATTACTTTTTGCTTTGTGTTTAGTTCAACTGACATAGGGGTACATTTAATTAGGCCTAATATTCTCGAAATTGTACAAATGTAAAATTTGATGTTTTGATATTATTCTCAGTAGTGGCATTTCTTTCTGTTGTACTTGCGATACATTTAATACCATTTTCCTTGAGTCGGTTAACCAACCGAAATACAAAAGTTAGTTCCCCCATGATGTGAACAGCGGTAGGCTTCATATTTTTAACACTTACTTCATAATCATCCACAAGTAATTCTAGTTGATCTGATTCTAAATCTGGGTTTATTGAAGGGAACGGCATATCTATTATTGTGCCATAAAATTGATTTGCCATTTTCTGTTGTAAATCTGGCCAGAGTATGACTGGGTGATTCGAGAGATTGAGTAGCATACAATAATGAGTTTATGATGTTGAGCTTTGGTTTTTATGAATAAGTTTTTCTACTTCAGTTAAATAATTTTCCAACTTTTTTTTGAGTGCTGAAGCATTGGTAGCATTTGTTTTAAATCCAGAATGACTAATATCATTCCTGCTTCCGGTTATAAAATAATTAATTTCAGCAAATGATTGAAGGATTTCAAAATCAGTTAGGTTTTCAACTTTAGATGCATATTTGAATGCTTCCCCAGTCCATTTTTCATTTGGAATTTTCTTATAAAGTATAATTAAAGCAGAGGACATTAAATTCCTTGCTTCTTCGGAGGATACTTCGTAGAATGTATCGAATGTATTCTGCCGGGCAATTTGAATTAAATAAGTTATTAACCCTTCCTTAAGCTGTGTTAAACCTTGCTGAACGAGGTTGTGGGTTAAACACCACTTGGCAGACTCAATCCATATATATTTTGAGTTGGCTAACGGGGAAATTTTATTGTATATAATCCCAAACACTTGTTTGAGTGGCTTAATGGTTAATTCTGCTTCTTTTAGTTTGTTGAGTGTTTCTGATAAATTTTGCCATTGGAAATTCATCAACTCTTTCCCCCTATTTGTAAGCAGTGCAGGAATTAAATCTGCAAGCTTACTGTTCATAGCTTTTATGTTACCTGCAATAGGGTCTTTACCTAAAGTTTTTCGTACGATGGGATTTATGGAAGGGGCAGTTAAATCTATTATATCTTTTGCTATACCGTGTGAAACAAAATTACCAACTGCATTTACCCATTGTTGTAGTTCAATTAAAGGAAGCAGATTAAGTATAGGTGCATTTCTTTCATTTATATCCATTTTTAAAACTTCCGATGCAGATCCTAACTTTTCAAAAGCACCATAATATAAACCAATTACAGTGGCATTCTTCACTACCTTAAGAAAATCAGCTAAAATAACACCTAACATCGGAAGGTATCTAAATGCATGGGTAATATCCAGTATTATTTGATCATTCTGCCGGATTTCATTTGAAATGGTTTCAAATACTTCCCATATTTCAGTTTCTGAAAACCCTTCTTTTATATTTACATTTTTAAATGGTGTAGGTATTTGTAAGTTTTTTAAAGAAGATTCAAGACCTATATTAGGAAGAGTATAATCTTTTGTGACACCGTTCCATTGTCCATTGTCTTTATAATTCATTGAATAAGACAAGGTAGTTGTAAAGAAAATAATAATGTCATTTTCAGAAAGCTCAGCAATGTTTAGTCGAATTAATGCTTCCTGAATGTACTTGACATTATGAATGGCAAGAGCATAATCTTGTTCCATGTAATAATTACAGGAAACATAATTATTTGTTCCTAAAAAAGAAAGAAATACTTTTCTGCTCATATTAAATGAGTTTTATGTGATCAATAATATTTTGAGGATTTACAAAATCATCCCAAGTAAACACTTTGGAAATATTTTGATTTTCTAGGTCTTTTATACGCTGCTGCCCATTGCCCATGGGGGCTAAAATTGCTACAAAGTTTTTGGCTTGAAGACCGAAGTTCTTAGCAATGGCAGCATTTTTATACATAGGCATTACCACCTTATCTCCTTTTATAGGCAGAGAACTAGTATATACTTTACACTCCAGCATGTATAACTTTTGTTTGAATACAAATGCTACGTCTACCTCATTGTCACTTTCCAATATTGAAACAGATCTTAAATGTTTTAATTTTATATTAAAGGCAATATCATCCGTACTTAACCCTAATTCTTTTTTTATAAAAAGATAAAGCCATTCTTCAAACCATGCACCAGACAAATAAACTTTATCATTTCTTAGGTAATCTTGTGCAAGTGTATCTGTGATAATCTTAACCCGGGATGGACCACCTTGTTTGATTACTTCTTTAAAAATGGCATGTGGCGATTGTTGAAAATTAGTAATATCTCCCTTGTCGCTTACTACAAAATTATGTGCCAGCAGGTATTCTTCCAATGTCACTTTAGAAGCTAACGGCACTTCCGCTAATTGTGGATGTAGTTGTTGAATGGCAAGTTCGTTAATCGGTAAATAATAAATAGATGCATTTGGCATTTTAGAAAAAAAAGCAAATGCCATCTGAGACATGAGCTTATTACCACCTGTGATATTTACAACGTATTCGTCTGTTTCAGCGAAGTCAGTATGCTTCAATACATCGTTAATTTTTAAAACACTTTTAGTATCAAGCATAATAACCTGTACCTGTTTTGGTTTAAGGTTACACACAGCGGCAATCGTTTCTGCAACCTGCAATTCATTCATTTCTTTAGAACTAATGAAGATATGTTTTGTGCTTTTTGACTGACCAAATTCTTTTATGAAAAGTATATTGGGTATGGTTTGACCACCTAATATAGAAATGACAATTCTTGCCATGGTTATACTTTTTCCAACATTTCCAAAAGAGATGTTGCAGCAGCATCACCAAGCCACAACTTTATTTTAATAAATATGTGATTTTTATCCATTGGTTTTTGCAGCCATTTCTCCTTGTCTCTTTTTGATTTAATATTGGTAAAAATATTTTGCAACAATGCGGAAACTTTTGAATGCTCCTGTTCAGGCAGGTAGGCCCCTTGAGGAAATTTATCCTTTAATTGGTTGTCGTTTAAATTATGAATAGTCTTTGAAAACCTAATGATTTCTTTTCCTAAATCATCGAATGCATTTCTATCAGCAGGATTAATTTTACTAGGATTAAATCCCCGCTCCATCGCCTTTTCCTGTTCAGCTTTTTTCCTGTTTTGTTTTTCATGTTGTTCAAGGGCTTCTTTATCTGCCTTTTCTTTTTGGCTAATATCCTCTTTTTTTGCAGCTAGTTGTATTAAAAGTTGATCCTTTTTTAGTTTAAAGCTTGAACTGAAATCGTTTTCCGCACTTTTTAATTTAGACTCTTTAAGGGATACTATATCTAGCTGATTATTAAAAATATTTTCCTCTTCAGTATATTTCTTACTTATTTCATTCAATTCTGATTGAGATCCTAGTAATTGTACATCAATTATATTTTTTGAAATAAAGGAATATGATTGTAATGTAAGTTTTTGTTTTTTTGCAGTTATAAAATCCATGTGATCCTTATCAGTGATCCTCATTTTCATATACTTCAACAAATCATCATTTCCTGGTTTCGCCATTGCAAACAACTCTTTAATTTGCGGGAGTTGAAACCACAAGGGTGTAGAATGTTTTAATGACCAGTCCATAAATAATTCGTAGGATTTCAAGAGCTCAATTTTATTTTGTTCTTCTAAATTCTTTATTTGAATAGATATTTTTCCATAACCTAATGGTTTACCTGAGCCAATAGAATGATAAAGTTCTGCTGTATTATGAAAAGTAATTGCACTTATCAATGCTCCTAACTCTTCTTTTCTTAAATTATGATAATTTATATGTAAAGAAAACTCTGTACCTGAGGGAAGTGGGAAAAATTTACTAATTACATTTTGGGTTCCAAGATTTGAAACTGGGTTATTATTATTCCTTACAGGATAACGTTTCCAACCTTTAATTTTGGTCTCATCATTCATAAAGGTTTTATAATTACCACTTACAATTCCTGCTTTACTTCCTTGTTCAATATATGTTGGATAGTAGGATGCTTTAGGGCCAGCAAGCACTTCAGTTACTAAAGCCATTTGCAAAGGTTTTTCTTTTGCAAAAGCATGCCCTACATGAACTCGTCCCTTTAAAGCATCGTTACCGTCTGTATACCCAAAAATTGTTTCGGCAAGGTCAAAATCATTGGCAGATTTCTGCGTCAGATTAATCGTATCAACAATGGAATTTTTATAGGTAATCTTATAGAGTAAAGTTAGTCCCATGTCAAGAACAGCTTTCCCTCCGGGTTTTCTCCTAAAAAATACTGGGATTTTCTCTCCACTATCCAACTGAGGTTTATGCCATTTCCAATCTTCTTTTTGCTGAGGCCGGTCGTGATCATAATATGCAAAAAAGAAATTCTTTATTGTTTCTTCATCTACTGCAACATCATTATTCTCTGTATTAAAGAAAATAAATTCTAAATGTTTACCCTTAGCCTTTTCCCCTTTTTTTTCAACACGAACGCCAGGCTGACCAGTTAAGACAATAATCCCTGGTTTACCATGGCTATCTATTTTATATATTGGCCGATCAACGTCGGTGAAGTCCAATGTGAATTTATGTTTACACTTATCAAAAGGAAATTTATCATATTTTGCTTTGGCAGATTTTGATTGCGGAGTTATGTTTTGGGGATTTTTATAAAATTCAGATAATTTCTCAATACCACATAAACTATCAAGCTCTTTATGTGTAATTCGACCTGGCTTTCCGCAATCATCTAAAAAGTATTCTCCATTTTTTTTAAACAACCAACCACATAATACATCCTTAGCTAAAGTTGATTTAGGATAAATATCATCATTCTGAAAATCCCTTACAGAATATTTATGGTCATTTACTTTATTACCCATTCTTCCAAAACTCATAATTTCTATTACAGAGCGCAACATTCCTTTTACAGAAGAACCGGGAATAAAATACTGTCCATTGATGTTATTGAAAGCATTCTTCGGATCTTCGGACGCATCCCTGGGAGTGCCATTTCTTACATAGATAGGGCTTTCGGCCTTTATGATCAAGTCTAAAACACCTGACTGTGCATCTTCAAATGGTATATCATGACTTACGTGTTTTGCCCAATAGGGGCTAACTACTTTATCACTAAGGGGAACAAAATTATAAGGAGAAGTTATCATGCTGTTTATGATTTTATTATTTAACAAAGCCGGCAAAAGCTGTCCATGAGGGTGTGAGTGTTGATAGGCCGGCAAGCATTTCATCAGGCTCCCCTTGTTCCCAATATTGTACTAGTTTAATCATTTTAACGCCAACCAGATGATGCGATAAAAATTGCTGGTTGGTAAGATTTTTATCTTCCAGGTTTTTGAGATTTACAACGTGCACCATGTATTTGCCATCAATATTTTTGATATTTATACTACTGTTGTTTTCTCCCAAAAAATTAGCTTCCACTACAAAGGGCAAATTTTTAAAAATATCTTTAGGTATTGGTCCCGATATAAGTTGTGGTTCATCCTGGTTAGATAGCCAGTAATATCCTTCATAGGATATGGTATCATCAATTTCCTGAATGGTAATTTCTTTCATTTTAAAGTGTTTTTAATGATCCCTTAAATAATCCATGCCCTTTTGTACTGTTTCCGCCTAATTGCAATTGACCGGTAAGGATATCATCCAATGCCTGTTCAAATGCCTGTTTGATTTTGCCATCTGATTTAAATTCAATTTCATTTACCCATATTTCTAATTGAATGCTGTCATTGTAATACACTGCCTTTTCCTGGAATAAAGCGCCATCAATAGTTCCATTGGTAAACCGGTCAATTTTTGTATGGTTAAAAATCTTTTTATTTTCTGGGGTCAATGGCAAATAGACATCTGAAATAATTACATGACCACGCTGTCCAATTATTTTTTTACCACTATCTTTTGAGAACCCAAACAAAGTCTTTACAGCTTCATTATTTTCTCCTATGGGCAAATTGCTGTTAGCTTTATCGGATACTTCTTCATTCAGGTCATCTACAAAATTTTTCCAGCCTATGTTATCACTAAATGTTGAACCGTTTATCCTACTTTCCAGCAGGGCCCATTCCGGTGAATCGGATGCGTAATTGATATTATTGATATCTAATTCGTCTTCGAAAGTCTGCAATGCCTTTTCTACGTTCAAGCCTGTCAGTAATTCAACCTTACCTGCTGTACCTATTGTAGTACCTGCCTCTTTGTTGTAATGGTAAGCCACCCTGTGTGCTATCGTACCTTTTATGGATGTACTGGGCAGTAATAAAAAGTCTTCGTCTGCGAGGATTGGTTTACCAGAACTCCAATCAAAAAATCGTTCGGTTTTTGGAATATTGTCTGCGTCCTCGTCACCAAAACCGGCACCAAATAAAAAGAAATTCTGAGGGGCAACTGAAAGTTGATAAAGCTTCCAACCTTCCTGTTTTGAATTATTTTCATGGTTCATTTCTAACCAGTCGTTGTTAGGATAGTTTAGGGAAGCTGATTTTTGCAGGTATAATTTTAAATGATCATTTTGTGACAGATCATATACAACTTGTTTTGATTTTTCTGTAATGATCTTTAATTTTCCGAACCCTTTCCTGGTACCTGCGCCTATTCTGAAAACAGGACTTGATAGTGCCGCTATTATTTGCTTCCATTTTTCGCCGTCAGAAGCGTTTCCTATTAATTCAATTTCAAATACAAATCGGGTGCCTTTATGAACCAGCTCTTCATCATATTTTCCATGGCCTTTTGTATCGGCGGCCCCTTTATCGTTCATGCGTACATGATCTCTTTCTGGCAATTTGGAGAAATGAGCATAATAGCCGCTGTTCCTTTCAATTTTTTGTAATCCTTCAATCACGGAATGGCCATCTTCACTCACTAAAAGTGCTGAAGAAACAATCAACCTGCTCCCTGTACCGTTCTCTCCCCCTGATCCAAATATATAATCAGCTAGTTTCTTGTCAGCAAAAGAATGTCTCAATACGCCGGTTAAACCTGTACCGGGTATATATGGCAACCCATTGGCATCTCTTGCAACGAGCCTGTCTGTGAGGAGTCCCTTCTCGCCGGAACCCACCGACAATGGCGTATCTGTTTCCACTGTAAATCTTGCGATATATCTATGATTGTATTTCATTATTAATCTTTTTTAGACATTAAACTACTAAGTTTTACAATAAAAGGAAGTCGGTCTGCATCTGTGTTTATGCGCTTTACAAAAGTTTCCAGCTTACCTCTTCTGTCTTTCTTTCTCCAATCAGGCTCTGACTGTCCACGATACAAAGCACCAAAATCAGGTTGCCCGAATACAAGCTTTTTAAACACTTCGTAGCTGTTTGCATTTTTTCCAAAATTTCTAATTGTCCCCCATTGGCTTTTTGAAATTCCATCAAAATCCTTTTCATATTTTTGTTTAAACTCATTAACCAGTTTATCAATTTTGGAATCGAAGTTATTTCCCTCTTCACGAGCTTTTAAACATGCTAAAATGCCCAGGTCGTTGGGACCATCTATTACTGCAAAATGTCCGTCATATTGTTGTTCAACTTTGGTAAGTGAATATGGAAGTTTAAAAATTTCACTCGCAAGAAAGCCCGGATTTATGAGCACATCTCCAAAACCTTCGTTTTTGTGCGAACCAATTCCTTTTTCAAAAATTTCGGATGAAAGATTTTCTTTTAAATGCACAACCAGCACAGATCCTTTTTCAATTATTATCCTGTCGGCATCTTTATTGTTTCTATGCCGGTTCCATGTTTTATAATTTCTTGAGCGCACTTGTGATTTCTCCCAAAGTATGTTAGCACTATCAATCCCAATTAATTGCTGTGACGTAGGCTGAGCGGTGCTTTTACCATTTATATAAAAACATAAATTACTTTGAGCGTAAAGGATTAATTCATCCTTATATTCCAGGTTGACTGGTACCTCACATTCTTCCACAAATTCTATTTCAACCAATCCATATTCTGCAGAACGGGACCTGCCAACTCTATGTTTCCCTTCAAGAGTAGTTTTCACTTCATCGGCATACTTACCAGATTCATCAGTAACTACGAAAGACCATTTACTCCCTTTTTTTAGGCTATAATAACCGTACATCTGGCTATCTTTCGATTTTCTCATTTCCCGATCGTGTGCAGATTTTATAGCAAAATCCTGTTCGATGACTACATACTTTTTAAGGTCAGGAGAAAAATATCCATCTCTTGCCTGTTTCAATTGTTCCCCATTCTGCTTATCCTCATTGCTTAATAAATGATGAAGGTAAACTGACTCAGATAGGCTTTTTCCCTTTTTATGATACCAGGAAAAAGGAATTTTAAAGAAATCATTCTTTCCAATGGCAATACTGGCATCCCCAAAATGAACCACCCCGTTGTGAAACAAATCCAGCGTTTTCGATTCATTGGATTCATCATACAATTTATTGGCAACGATTCCTAAAAACTTGGAACCTGGAATATAATCCAGTGATTCTTTATAACCTTCGGAGCCTGCAGATGAAGTAATTACTACATCGGTGAGAAGGCTGCATTGATAGCGATATTTTTTCATTTGCATTAATTGAAAATTGAAAATTTACATTTACCCAAACCCCGGTTTCTATTAACTCCCATTTGTTTGATCCAGTTGAAGCACTGCTGCATTTGTTCTTTATATGCTTCTTTTTGCAAATGCTCAATGGAACCATACAGCGTAAGAGGTACTGTTACCTCTAATTGCCTTAATGAATGATCTCTGGCCTGGCCATTTTCATCTATTTGCGTAGAGGATATTACCTGGTATAAACTATTTGTAAGTTTTTTTTCAACCAATGATTTACTAAGATTTTCAGATAAGGTTGCGTTTCCAAAAAATGCTTCCCCTTCTTTGCGTTTTTCGGTTCCGTTTACCTTTTCGGTTTCACCAAATACATCCGTTATAAATTCAATTGAAACCAATTTGTCATTCAAACCATGGATGGCTTCTGCAGCTTCTCTTAGCAATCCTTTTAAAGTTTTTCCTGGAATGACTGGTAAATTGTCGCCGTTTTTTAAAACGAGACTATCGGCGTAGGTGCTTCCAGAAAGCCCTGAGCCTGCGTGCCAGAATGAGAAAAACTCAATTTGATAAATAAATGCTTTATTCATTTTCATTATTCTTTTGAATGGTGGATAAGGTGATGATATCAAAGAGAGGCGTTATCTGAATTGAAATATTTTCGTTGCCCTTTTGTCTGTCACGGATTACAAACGGCTGGGCAAGGTTTAATTTATCAATATATCTCTTATGAAGCGTCTTTACCCTCTCAAGCCACTGATTTGCATTTTCAGGATTATTTTGTAGTTGGGTAAGCCAATTTCTAAGCCCTGCTTTAGGTGCATCTTTCCTATTAATTGATTTTACCCAATCTGTTAACTCTACGATTGTGGCAAACCCGTCTTGCTTTTGAGTAAAATAAGGGCCATAATTAAATTGGATATTATTCATAGCAGTTAACTCCTGGTCAATGATATCTTCATATTCTTCCACAAAACTTGCATGCACCTTGTGAAACATTAATGATGATGGAGTAAGATCTTCATAAATGTTTTTTGAGTTCTTTTTTGCATAAACAATGTTTTTAGAAGTCTTTTTTGCTTCTTTACAAAGCGACTCAGCTAATCTAATTGCGTAGTGAAAAGGATAGCTGGCCTTAATATATGCTATGCCAGCACAGGATGTTAAACCATGCTTAAAAATATCTTCTTTTAATTTATTATCATTAGCGAAATTCAGCATCTTCATTTTGCTAATAGATTCAAACTTTTCAAGATAAACCTTGATAAATTGTAAGGCAAGGTCACCCCTTATGATAGCCGTTAAATCATCCCCGCCTAAAATTACAGGCCGGAAAGGAATAACCCCCTTTTTATTAACTTTAACTACAATTTTGAATGCTTCGGCAGCAGCTTCAATATTTATTTCATTTACTATTTTAGAGAAGTTTTTTATTACTGATTGAATATTACCTGCAGAGATTTCCACCATTTTCATAATTAGCTGTCCGAGGTTATTGCCATCAGCATGAATCACCGCTATCCAACTGTTATTCTCTTCCCCATCCAACATATCGGCTACGTCGTAGGGAAAACTATTATGAATAGAACTTTTATTACCACTAATTTTTTCAAGCAATTTTTTATTTCCTGTATTGGCGATGTTAAGTTTTTTCTCCTGCGCCCAATCTATTACT
Source organism: Daejeonella sp. (assembly GCA_041689125.1). Classification (GTDB taxonomy): domain Bacteria; phylum Bacteroidota; class Bacteroidia; order Sphingobacteriales; family Sphingobacteriaceae; genus Daejeonella. Next base: position 2,095 of record JBDNGV010000167.1, on the reverse strand, counting down.
TCATCCTTTTTATAATCTACTCCCGGATTACCTGTTCTTCTAGCGGTTTTTGTAACCATAAAACCAATTCCACTTGTAATTGAAATTGCCTTATTTCGTTGAATTTTTAAACGATCCTCTAGCATTTGCGTTTCGCCTCCAGAGCCATCCAGTTTTACTACTGCCTGGCTTATGGTTATCCCGGGCGCCATCTCCATAACCGCTTTTGGAAATTTGAGTACAAGTTTCTGACACGACTGTTCACTATCAAAAATATATTTGATATTGCCAGCAGCCCCTAATACCAGGTTAGCCTCGTTAAAATCGTCTACCTGCCCTTTAAAAAAATCAGTACAAATACTCTCTACCAGCTCACTCGCCCCAACAATCTCTCTTAATTTATTTGTCTGAAATATAAAGTCTTGTATGCCTTGCACGCTGGCACCATATAGGTATTGACTCATAAATTTAATTTTCCTTTTATTTTTTAATTTCGTTTATTACTCCAAATCCGGTACTGGCGCCTTTTCCAAGGCCTAACCAATTTGGCAATATCACATTACTTTGAAATGAAATATCGAATGTGCAAACCTTAATGTCTTTTAGCTTACTTTGTTTGATCGTTTCTATTTTAACAATTTGTAATAATATTTTTTCATCAATATGCCAATCAATTCCTTTTGCAAAGGATAGTATATTACCAACAAGGATCCTTTCAAGCATTTTAATCTTATCTGCTAAAGAAGTCATTAATTGATATTTCTTAAAATTTTCCTCATTCAAAGCGTGCCATCTTTGAATTGCATAGTGATGCATTTGTCCATTAACAGATAAGGTTTTTGTTTTTAGATCTAGGCTTTCTACTTCTAAGGTCACTTGTTTTCCTCTAAGATCAATAGTCCATGTTTTTTGCCCGAATAGTTTATGAATTTCATCAACTCCTGCATTCAAACAAAATATTGCAGGCAACCCTTCCACTATTTTATATTGTATTAAAGGATATTTATAAATGAAAGTATTATCCGCTAAATGGTTATGGAATAGACTATTTTCTCGGCCCACTTTCTCTATTACAGCTCCTCTAAATGAAGTAATTGGAGCCGCACCTATGTCATTGGCAAATGTTATCAAAAGTGTTCTAATTTTCTTCATTACTATTATCTGCATATTGTGAAAATTAAATATAAAATATTTTTTTCATAAAAAAGATTAAAAATTGCGCGTAATTATTATTGAATAAGGCGAAGTTGCTGTAAAGAGGAGCTTTAATAGAGTAGAAGCTGAATCATCAGTTGCAAGTATAAAAACAAGGATTAAAAATTCAACCTTGGTTATAACAGGTGTTGTAATTGTAGTTTTGATTATTAACTACACAAAGTGGATGGAAAACGAAAATAAAAAAAGCATAATGCTTCTTAAGCTTGAATATAATTAATCAAATATTATTAAGCGGGATAAGCCCAGAACAACTGATAGAACTTTTTCGTCCTATGGCGAGGGAAGAATTGCGTCTTGTTATTGCAGAGCAGGATGAAAAATTATTATCGCCATCTAAGACCTGCGAAATTTTTATACCAGCTATTACCAAAGCCACATTATCCTCTTGGACAAAACAAGGCCTATTAAAAGATCATCGCTATGGTAGTAGGGTTTACTACCTCAAGTCCGAAGTTCTTGCAGCCTCAAAAAAGTTAAAAAAGCATAAAAGTATTTACAAAAACTAAAATACCAAAGTCATTAACATGAGGCAAAGCAACATTCTTAACCTTCAAACACAAAGTATATGTATTAAATCTTCTCAATATTTTAAGTCAATTGTATCGGTAGATATTTTTTCTACTATTCAAATAGCAGGAGATGGACCGAAAGGTTTGAAATTTACATTAAAAAATGATTTCAATACTCTTGATTGTTTTAGCCATTGTTAAAGATGAGGTTATACAGTCAAGACTCACATGCAGTAATGAAGTGCTCAAGCAATACTATTATTGCAAATAGCAAGCAATTTTATGCTTTATTAGAAACAGATGCAACTACTTTAATATAGATTGATTCTGGATTGCTATTGGTGGTCATTGCCTTAAAAATTGGAGGAGGTAACCAAATTGCATAATCT
>JBDNGV010000166.1:0-3389 GCA_041689125.1 Daejeonella sp. | reverse complement strand
TCAATTATCAACTATCAAAGTCAATTGATTTAAATTTCACCGACATTTTTACGACATTCACCGAGAAGAGTAGTAAACTCGCCTAATATGTATTTTACGACAGATCATAAGTACTTAGTTTTGAATCAAATATTATAGCCATGCAAAATTTCAATAGCTCAAATCAAAAATCAGGTAAAGCCTTAGTTGGCTTAGTTTTACTTGGACTGGGGTTCATACTATTACTGCGTACTTTAAATATTTTCTTTATTCCATCGTGGATTTTCAGCTGGCCTGTTTTTCTGATTCTGATTGGTATTTTCATAGGGTCTCGTCAGGGATATGATCGCCCATCCGCTTTTATGCCTATTGCTATAGGTGCACTTTTCTTGAGCAATAAAATCATACCCGGCATGGAACTAAGCAGATTCTTCTGGCCAATTCTGATTATCGGACTTGGAACCTGGCTTGTTTTTGGCCGCAAGAAAGGCTTTAAGTCTGAGGATTTCACAAACTGGGATAAAAGAGTAGATCCTGAAAACAAGGACAATAACTTTAGCGGAGAAGCTGCAGAAAGACCTACTTCCGAACCCTTGACTGAAGATAAAATTGAATCTGTTTCAATTTTTGGAGGAGTAAAGAAGAATATTGTCTCCAAAGATTTTAAGGGAGGGGAAATAGTGAATTTCTTCGGAGGCTGTGAAATCAACCTAATGCAGGCTGATATTAAAGGCAGGGTAAAAATTGAGGTGGTACAGGTATTTGGAGGCACAAAGATAATTGTTCCTGCTAATTGGACTATACATTCTGAGATGGTTGCTATTTTCGGAGGGATTGAAGATAAACGCCCACCTCAGCTAAATGCTATTCCAGATAAGGTTTTGGTTATAGAAGGAACCTCGATTTTTGGAGGAATAGATATAAAAAGCTTTTAAACAAAGGGTATAACTCCTTTAATAAAACTTAATCTGTCACCCTATTAATTTTTAATCCTATGAACTGGTATGTCGCTAAACTAATTTTCAGAATCACTTTCGGAAATGGTAATCACCAGCCACAATTTGATGAACAGCTCAGACTGATCAGTGCTCCAGGCGAAAAAGAAGCACTGAGAAAAGCTAAGAAGCTAATCCGTGAAGAACAGCTTGTATTGGAAAATAAAAACCAATCGGCTATAAGATGGGATTTCATCGATATGACTGAGTTATATCAGCTAGACGAACTAAAGGACGGATCAGAAATCTATTGTAATATTCTAGAAGTGAATAATGCTGAAGAGTACATTGAAATGAGTCACCAAAAAGCACTATTGATCGGCCAAAATCAACAAACAAGTGTCACAAAAACTATCTAATAATACAAATCCAAATACCGGGGTTTTGTCGAAAAGCAAGATCTTATTGGTCATTGTCCAATGTATTGTTGCCAGTATTTTATCACAGTCGGCAATCCTTTTATGGTTTGGTTTCAGCTTTCAGATTTCATTATTGGATAGTGCTGTCAGTATTTTGCTGATTGCAATTGCCTGCTACTTGATTGGAAACAACCTAAAATATTACCGGCCAGAGAAAAATAGGTATCTGCTCATGTTAATGTATTGCTCTATTCTTGCTTCCTTATGGCTACTGGTCAATAATTGGGCTCTTGATAGCATAATTTTAAATGACCCGCATTATGCTGAGTTTTTATATAATTCATTACCAATTCGGTTTTTCATCGGACTCTTGATTATAGGCCTGATGGCCATGGTTAGTGTAGTGTGGTATACACAAGAAGATCAGAAAGAGACAGAAAAAAGAAAACGCGAAGCTGAAACTCTGGCCAGAGATGCTGAATTATATAATCTTAGGCAACAATTACAACCTCACTTTCTCTTCAATAGTTTAAATTCAATTACGGCCTTGATTGGCAGCAGACCTGAAGAAGCCAGGAAAATGATCCATCAATTATCAGATTTTCTTCGTGGCACTCTTAAAAAAGAGGATCAGCAGCCGGTTTCGCTCATGGATGAACTGGAGCATTTACAATTATATCTGGATATAGAAAAAGTGCGGTTCGGGCATCGTCTCTCCACAGAAATATCGTATAGTGAACTCTGCAAATCCAAGTTACTTCCACCTATGCTACTTCAACCAATTGTTGAGAATGCTATAAAATTTGGTCTTTACGATACAACAGGTGTAGTTACCATCAGTATTTTTGCAGAATGCCTTGAAAATGAACTTCAGATAACTGTTCAAAATCCTTATGATCCGGATACTACGCGCCCTAAGCATGGAACCGGCTTCGGACTTAGTGGAGTAAAACGGAGATTACATTTATTATTTGGTAGAACTGACCTATTGGAAACCACATCTTATAGCCATATATTTACAACTATTGTAAAAATTCCTCAGGTATAAATATGCGAGTAGTTTTAATTGACGACGAGCCCCTGGCACGTTCTGTAGTGATAGAATATCTCCAATCCTGGCCGGATCTGAAGATTGTGCAGGAATGTAATGATGGTTTTGAGGGTGTAAAAGCAATTGCACAACATGAGCCTGATCTTATCTTTTTGGATATTCAGATGCCAAAGATCAACGGGTTTGAAATGCTCGAACTAATTGAGCAGCCCCCTTCTGTAATATTTACTACCGCCTTTGATGAGTACGCCATAAAAGCTTTTGAAGAGCATGCTGTGGATTACCTCCTTAAACCTTTTACCAAAGAACGTTTCAACAAAGCTGTTCAAAAATGGATGGATCAACGCCAAGTTGCTGAACCTAAGCAAAATACAAAACAGCTCTTAGACAATATTCAGAACTCCAGCCTCAGAAATGAACGTGTAGTTGTTAAAACAGGAACCAAGATCAAAATCATTCCTGTAAACGATATCCTTTTCCTTGCTGCGGATGATGATTATGTTAAAATTCATACATCTGAAGGATCTTTTCTCAAAAATAAAACGATGGCCTACTTCGAAAAGCTATTGGGAGAAGATGATTTTGTTAGGGTACACCGCTCCTATATTGTCAGGATCAATGAAATTACCAGAATTGACCCTTATGAGAAAGAATCCCATCTGGCTATACTCAAATCAGGAGAAAAGATTCCTGTAAGCAAAACAGGGTATCCGAAGTTGAGGCAGGTTCTGGGACTGTAAGATAGTTGAGAATGGAGAATTTCTTTTAACAACCAACTAACCAACCAACCAACAACTGAGCATATAGAATGAACAATTATCTGCCAATATATCTAAATTTCCCATGAACTAATCATACACAGACAACAGATAACTGAGAACAGTTAACTAACAACAGACAACCTCAAATCAAAAGCACCTTCCAAGCATCTCCAACATTTCTTTCCTCGAGTAGTTTTCTGGCATATTGGTGGAGTTCTCTTTCCCTTGTTTTTGAATCTCCGAT
>JBDNGV010000165.1:0-4084 GCA_041689125.1 Daejeonella sp. | reverse complement strand
TATTGAAAGAAAATGGAGCAAGCTTTACAGCAAGTCGGGTCCTTGAAAACAAAGAGTTTCTAACTTCTACAGATGCCTGGTCAAGACCTGTAAATATTTATGTTGGCCCAGATGGTTCCTTATATATTTTAGACTATTATAGAAGAGTAATAGAATCTCCAGAATGGATGTCTGAGGAAGCAATAAAAGCAGGAGATCTATATGATGGCCATGACAAAGGGCGAATTTATAGAATATCTCCAAAAACTGCAAAAACTGCAGAGTGGACAAAAGGGCTTAAACTCGGCAATGAATCAATTGAAGGTTTGGTAAAACATTTAGAAAATAAAAACTATTGGTGGAGAATAAATGCTCAAAGGTTATTAGTGGATCGAGCTGATAAATCTGCTGTCCCCTTCTTAACTGAATTAATAAAAAAATCAAAATCACCATTAGGTCGACTTCACGCACTATGGACTTTAGAAGGCTTGGGAGAACTTACTTCCCCTCTAATACAAATTGCCCTAAAGGATCAAATTGCCGGATTACGTACAAACGCAATCAAACTCGCTGAACTGCATTTACAAAAATCGCCTGAATTAGCTAAGGCTCTTCTTTCTCTTCAAAATGACGTTGATGCGAAGGTGAGATTTCAATTACTATTAACACTTGGATATTTAAATAGCACAAATGCTGCAACTGTAAGAAATAAACTTTTATTTCAGGATGTAAAAGATAAGTGGGTTCAAATTGCTGCTCTATCGGCTCCTCCATCCCAAACAGCACCTTTATTAAAAGTTGTTATGAGCAATTATCGTTCTGATGTTCCTGAATACGCTTCATTAGTTCAAAGATTGACCAGAATGGTTGGTACTAGTGGCAGTCAGGAAGACATTAATAAACTCATTAAACAATCAACTTTAATGGTTACGAATAAACAAAATTCCTGGCAAGGGGCAATGTTAGATGGATTGGCACTTGGCCTTGAATCTAGAAAGTCGAAATTGCCAGACTCTATTTCAGCATTTGATGGAGTTCAAAGTTTATTGGTAAATACATTTTTTGACCACCCAACCAGTGAAGTTCGACAAGCAGCATTAGAAATGCTAAGGGTAATTGGTTTGAAGGATGAAACACTCAAAATAAAATCAATTCAAAGAGCTATAAAAATTGCTACAGATCGTAGTTTATCAGATAAAAATAGAACTGAATCAATAAATTTCATTTCATTAATTGATCCAACCCCGCATTCAACTGTTTTGAAACAGTTAATAGTTCCACAGGAACAGCCAATTATTCAATTAGCGGCCTTAAAGGTTCTAAACAAAATACCTAATACTACAGTTAGTGAGTACGTTATTAAACAATGGCCAGTATTAACCCCCGAAATAAGAGAAGCAGCTATAGGCACTTTTCTTGGAAAAGAAAATCAGGACAGAATTGAACTACTATTGACTGCAATTGAAAAAAATAAAATTCAAGCTAGTAGTGTAAGTTTTGGAAGAAGCGTTGGACTTATGCAAAATACAGATAAAAATCTGCGCAACCGAGCTAGAAAACTGTTTACCAAAAACGAAGCAGAAGGTAAAAAAGTAAACAAAGAATATCAAAAAGCATTGGAACTCAAAGGCGATGTTACAAACGGAAAAGCTGTCTATATTAAGAATTGTGCTATTTGTCATCAAGTAAGGGGGAAAATAGGTGTAGAATTCGGACCAGATATGGGCACTGTTCATAATTGGATACGCGCAGATATCATGGCAAATATTCTGAATCCTAATCTTTCAATTTCTAGCGGTTATGATTTATGGGAAGTTGAATTGAAAAATGGAAAAATTGCTCAGGGTATAATATCAAGCGAAACGTCTACGGCATTAACTCTTAGAAATAATGGAAAACTTGATAACACAATCAACCGTCAAGATATTAAATCAATAAAAAGTCTAAATCAATCAGCAATGCCGTATGGTTTTGAAAAGAATATAAATAAGCAGGAAATGGCAGATCTTCTAGCATTTTTACGTAAAAATTAAAACTGAAATAACAGTTAGTTCCTCATTTAAAAACAACAGACATGCAAATAAAGCATAAATTATTATTTATTATTGTTTTAACCTTTATAGCTTTCAATAGTATTTTTTCTTCAAAGAATGTAGTTGGACAATCTAACACACTTTCCAAAATAAAAAATCCACCAAAAGGAACGATGTTTGTGGGTGTTTCTGTAATAGATATAACACCTGATGGACCTATTCTATTGGCAGGTTATGGAGGAAGAAAGTCGGAATCTGAAGGTGTTCTACAACCACTTAAAGCCAAAGCACTAGCTTTTGGAAGTGATAGTGAAGGCCCATCAGTTCTTATAACTGTAGATCTTATTGGTATCCAACATTATATGACTAAGGAAGTCGCAAAGCGCCTTTCAAATAAAATTGGAGTTGATCCTTCACGCTTTGTCATAAGTGCTTCTCATACTCATACCGGCCCTGAGATCGGGAATTTGTTAAATCACTTTGCTAGACAATTACCCCCGGAAGAAATAGGAAGGATTGACAAGTTTTTAGAAATATTAACTAAAAAGCTTGAACAGGTAAGTATTGAAGCACTTAATGCCCGTAAACCAGCCAAAGTATCTTGGGGACAAGGTAAAGTGGGATTCGCTATGAACCGCCGTAAGGTTGTAAATGGCAAATCAGTAGGGATGACACCAGTACCAGCAGGTCCAGTTGATCACGCACTCCCAATATTACGTATAACTGACCTCGATGGAAAACTTAGAGCCGTAATGGTTTCGTACGCATGTCATGGTACTACACTAGGTCCTGATATTAATAAAATTCATGGTGATTGGATAGGAGAAGCACAAAAATTTATAGAGGAAAAAAATCCCGGTGCCATAGCTATGGTATCTCTGGGTTGTGGAGCTGATGCGAATCCTGAACCGCGGGTTACAAATCTCCAACTTGACTATGCTGCCCAACACGGCAAAGAAGTGGCAAATGAAGTCCAGGCGCTTTTAGCTTCTGACCTTAAATCAATCACCTCCCCTCCTATTGGCCGATCTAAGGTCATACAACTTCCTTTTGAACATATACCTACTGTTAATGAATTCGTAGAACAAGCAAATGAAAAAGGAGCAAAAGCTTATTTTGCAAAACTTTCTCTTGATAAAATAGCTCGCGGAGAGACTATTCCAAAAAGTCTTACCTATCCAATTACTACATGGACATTTGGAAATGATTTGGCAATGGTATTTCTAGCTGGTGAAGTAGTAGTAGATTACTCATTGAGACTAAAAAAAGAATTAGCTCCCGGACGTCTATGGGTAAATGCTTATTCTAATGATGTTCCATGCTATATCGCTTCTAAAAGAGTAATAAGAGAGGGTGGCTATGAAGTAGAATCTTCTATGTATTCTTATAACCAACCAGGGCGATTCCAAGAGGGCATTGAGGATCTAATCGTAGCTACTGTTCATGATTTGTTGCCATCATCGTATAAGCCTGACACCAAAAAATGAAATATAAATTTTAAATAATATTTAATCACTTCGAATAATTCAGAAAAAATTAATTTAATAACTGTATGATTTTTTTAACCAAAAAAAATATTCATGGTCAGCAAAAGATTTAAATTCATTATTCCGGTTTTACTATTTATGTCTGTGAATTCAACATACGCACAACAAAATACTGACATAAGTAATACGCAAACAAGAGGATTCCGGGCTTCCGTTGTTAAAGTTGATATCACTCCCGATGTCCCCAAAAATTTAGTGGGTTATGCTGCCAGGAAATCAACAGGAATTCATGACCGAATTTATCATCGGATCATTGCAATGGATGATGGAATTAAGCAATTCTTTTTAGTGTCCAGTGATATTGGAGTAATATCTCCTTCAGAGTATGATCATGTCGCTAAAATGCTTAAAAGTCAATTGGGTATAGATCCTATAAATTTCTGGTGGACCTTGACCCATACTCATTCAGCTCCCGAAGTTGGAGTTCCCGGCTTACCTGAAGTCTTCATGGGAGATAGATATAAACATCCTATCGATACCGCTTATACTGCACTGGTTGAACAAACCCTGATTCAAGGTATAATT
>JBDNGV010000164.1:0-2077 GCA_041689125.1 Daejeonella sp. | reverse complement strand
CGCTGAAAAAAATCAAATGTGGTATGAAATAAGTGAAATGAGCGGTATTCGTACTAGAAAGCAGACATCACGAAACATCCTTTGGGGCGCTTCAATAGCAGCAGCGGTATTAATCACGATCAGCATAGGAAGTAACTTTTTTAAGGCAAACGAACCAAAATTATCTCAAAAAGTGAGTATACCCAAGGTTTACGATAAAAATCCTGGTAGTAATAAAGCTTTGTTAACCCTTGCCGACGGAACCAAGATTTTTCTTGACGATGCAGTCAAGGGGACTATTGCCAAACAGGGCGGAATAAATATCAGCAAAGCTGCAGACGGATCTATAATCTATGATATGCCAGCAGATACAGGTCTCAACACTGATACCGTTATTTTTAATACTATAGCAACGCCAAAAGGAGGCAAGTATCAGATCATTTTACCCGATGGATCTAAAGTATGGCTAAATTCAGTCTCTTCTCTTCGTTTTCCGGCAATTTTCAATGGCAAAGAGCGAAATGTAGAACTTATAGGAGAAGCATTTTTTGAGGTCGCCAAAAATCCAGAAAAACCATTTATCGTAAAAACTAATGATATGAACTTGATTGTTACTGGAACACAGTTTAATGTAATGGCCTATTCAGATGAAAACTATAGCGCCGCAACACTTGTGGAAGGTTCTGTACATGTAAGTAATCCATATATCGACATTGTTATCAAACCCGGTGAACAAGTAGTTTCAAATAAGGGTGCAAAGCTTAAGAAGAGTCCTGCGGATGTAGAACAAAATATTGCCTGGAAAAATGGCTTGTTTCAATTCAATAATTCAGACATGCGCACGGTGATGAATCAAATCAGTAGGTGGTATGATGTTTCGATTGAATACAAAGCAAGGGTACCTGAAAAGCATTTTGGAGGTTATATTTCCCGGGATTCAAAACTGTCACAGGTTTTAAAGATTCTTGAGCTCAGCGGAGTGAAATTTAAAATTGAAGAGAAAAAAATTATTGTTTTACCTTAAAAATTTAGTCTATGGACCCATAAAACTACTCCCAAAAATGCCCAATAAAAATCCGGAAACGTTGCAGCGTTCCCGGAGATAAAATAAAGGGGCTAAAAACTCACTGTTAAGTAATATTCAATTCACCCTAAATCATGTAAAGTTATGCAAATTAATGCTTTTTGCAAAAAAGAACCATTCAGTAAACTGAGCAGGTTCATTTATTCTCAATTGATACGAGTTATAAAATTTATTGATCCCGGATTTCTTCCGGTTTTAGCAACAGATACCAATCGAAACAAATTAAGTAGGCAAATTATCCTGAAAATGAAATTAACTGCTGCTGTATTATTGATCGCCTGTTTACAGGTAAGTGCATCAGGTTTTGCTCAAAAAATCACTATATCCAGGAATAATATTCCTATTGAACAGGTTTTGAAGGAGATAAAAAAACAAACCGGCTATTTGTTTTTTTACAATCAGGAATGGATCAAGGAGGTAAAAGCTGTTGATCTTAATGTAAAACAAGCTACAATTGATGAAGTACTTAAAATTTGCTTTTATAATCAGCCTGTAAATTATTCCATTGTTGATAAAACGATAATTCTGTCAAAAAAGGAACTGTTTACTTCGAATTCTGAAATTCCAATCTTTAAGGAAGCCCCTCCAAAAGAAGTAAAAGGAAAAATAACTGATTCTTCCGGCGAAACTCTCCCGGGTGTAAGTGTCCGCGTAAAAGGCACCAATACAGGTCTAACAACAGATATTAACGGGAATTATACCATTACGGTACCCGAAGACAATTCTGTACTTGTATTTACCTATATCGGTTATGTAACTAAAGAAGTTTTGGTTAATGGCCGCTCAGCAATCGATGTTACTCTTGAAGCAGCAAATACCGCACTGACCGAGGTTGTTGTAATTGGTTACGGAACTTCCAATTTAGCAAATTTAACAGGTTCAGTTTCTACTGTTGATGTTGAAAAAGTAATGTCATCACGTCCAGCAACCAATGTTGCTTCAATGCTTCAAGGCCAGGTTTCAGGTGTATTTATTCATACCAATTCAGGGCAGCCCGGTGCAGAAGGCATGAAT
>JBDNGV010000163.1:0-5432 GCA_041689125.1 Daejeonella sp. | reverse complement strand
TCGGGCCATCGGGAATTAGTTTGCCTGGAGTTAGTTTGCTTCTGTAAATGGCAAGTGAAGAACTGTAATAAAGGTATCCCTTATGAATCCGCATTCCATTAGCCAAACTACCTACATCTTGATAATTACCAAAGTGCTGGATAATATCAGCCTTCCCGTCATTATCCGTATCGCGCATAGCTACATTGCCACCTTTGGTTGAGAAACGAAGTTTTACATAAATGTCACCATTATTATTGACAGCTAGATGTCGTGCCGGACCAAGGCTATCGATAACAACTACCGCTTCAAAGCCATCAGGGAATGTAAGTCCGCCATTATCCGGGTCTGATGCTGGTAGACCACCAGGATTTCTAAACAAGGTGAGACTCAGAATACTGATTAATAAAAATGAGGAAATTAGATAAAATGAAGGTTTTTTAAGAGATTGACGATTAAATTTCAGTTTCATATTTGAATTATTGTATATTTTGTACTAATATCTTATTTTAAATTTTTCATAAAACAAACACTGTTTTCAATTCCGGTATACTGTCCGTAATTTGAAATAATAACATAGCCACTTTTTTTGTAAAGTCCAATGGCTTCTGCCTGTTTTTCCCCGGTCTCTAAAATGTATTTTTTAAAATTCATTTCTTTGGCCCAGTTCTCTAGTTCGACTAATATTAGGCCTGCAATTCCTTTACCCCGGTTTTCAGGTAAAGTAAACATCCTCTTGACCTCCATTGTCTTAGAATCATATTCCTTTATTGCACCGCAGGAGATTGATTCGTTGTTCTGGTATGATAGAACAACATGCCGGATCAGGTCAACTTTATTGAATTGGGAATAAAATGAATGTTCTTCTCCATCTCTTAAAGCAAGGTCTGCATCAAGTTTTTTAACAAGCTGGATAAAATCATTGTTGCCGGAGTCTGTCCTAATCAAACTGATCATTTAATTTTTTGAATTCATGATCCATAGAGAAATATACAATTCTGAAATTGTATGAATTAAACATACAAAAAACAGTTTTTTATTTTTGTAACAAATACTGTGCGGATTGCTCTTTTTTCATGTAAGCGGCAATAAGCTGTTCATTTGAACCTTGGCTTTTCGAATAGGATTCGATGATCCCAATATGAATCAAAGCAATTGTTAATGGAATTTTTTGCTGGTAGGATCTAAACTATTTCATCCTATAATCCGTTTCCTTATGTCGTATGCTCAAATCGAAATTTAATTATAGGTTGGGACTTATTGGTACAATATTATCACCAATAATTGCTAATTATCAATTTAAATTATCTCCCGGACCAATACCTATAGCTTTTTCGCCTGGGGTTTAATTGAAGTCAGATCTGCAATTTTTACAGGTTTACCACTGTCAATACTGTTTCTTGCAGCAATACCAGTAAGTATTGCTAGTGCCCCGTCTCTTAGGCCTGCTGATTGACGGTATGGATCGGTTTGGTTGGGTAGAAATATATGCTGCTTCATACGCTCATCGCCACCACCGTGCCCACCTTCAGTATTTGATATTTTGAAAATTTCCCGTTTCCCAAAGTTGCTGGTTAATTGTATTTCATCAAATCCTTCCTCTTCCCATGGCTGCTTTTCTTTAATCCAAGCATCCAGTTTACCCTTGGTGCCATTGAATGATATACGGTATCCTTCATATGGAGAATAAGCTGTTAAAGAATAACTTACCTGCACTTTGTTTGCATATTTAATCTGTACTGCCATTTTATCGAAGATGTCAATATCTTCTTTCCAGACGCAGCCATCACGCAGATAGCCATCATATTTTTCATTTTCTACGTAGAGCTTCATCATTTGAGGGCTTTTTGTAATATCCCAGTAGAAGTCACATTCTTTGGTATGCGGACAGGTACGGCAATGGGTATGCCTGAATGAATTATTCTTGCCATAAAATTCTAGTGCACCATAAGCGAAAACTTCTTCCGGGTCTGAGTCAATCCACCAGTTTAAAAGGTCAAAGTGATGGGATGCTTTATGAACCAGTAATGATCCTCCTTTTTCCCTCAGGCGGTGCCATCTTCTGAAATAATCTGCCCCATGATTGGTATCCAGATACCAATGAAAATCAACAGAAGTGATCTTACCAATTGAATTTGAACGGAGTAATTCGTAAATCTTCACCCGGTGCGGGGAATATCGGTAATTGAAGGTCACCCTTACACTTTTACCGGTTCGTTTTTCAGCTTCCAGGATTGCCTGACATTTAGTTTCATCGGTAGTCAATGGTTTTTCGGTGATAATATCCGCACCCATTTCCATTCCTTTGATGATGAATTCATGATGGGTATTATCTACTGTCATTACCATCAAAATTTCAGGCTTTGTTTCCCGCATCATTTTGTCAAAATCAGTAAAGGTTGGACAGCTAACTCCCATGCCAGATTTCATTAGCCTTAAGCGACCCTCATTGATATCACAAAGCCCGACGAATTCGATTTCATTACCGTAATTTTTAAGTACAGTTTTCCCCCACATTCCCGTAGCCCTAACCCCAAGACCAACAATAGCAATTCGCTTCTTTTTTACCGGCTGCAATAAATTCTCAGCCTGAGCGGGCAAAATGGCGGAACCTGCAAGGATGGTACTTGTCTGAAGGATAAAATTTCTTCTTTTCATAATATATCACACTAGAATGGAATCATAAACTGATTCCTGATTTTGACAGAAACTAAATTGTTCAAAAACAAAGAGACTCAAATTAAATTATTTTTTTTGTTAATGGATGAAATATTTGCCAGCTATGCCAGTATTCCTGATACGCATTTAGTCGCTTAAGATTTGTTTTGCTCGAATCCAATGATATGCCGATGAAATTATACCGCATTCCGGAGGAGGAGATCAGGGTATCATTGTTCAAACTAAATAGCTGTTCCTTATTTAGACGTTCAAGTGCAACGAAACTTTTATTATCTCTGGATAATATAATTGCTACCGGTCGGCCTCCTAGCTCATCATGAATAATCCGCTCCTTTTGCAAGCGGTTCCAGTCATAGGCCTTACTTTCAGGTCCACTTTCCAGTCCAACTACCCAAGATTGATCTTTCCATGATGCCTTATCTCGAAGGGTTAATTTACTTTTTGAAGCCCCGAATTCATACTTGCTCATATCTTCATATTTTTCCTTAAATTCTTCGTCTGCTTGCATGATGAGTGTATTTGGATACAATTCAATATACTTTTCAAGAGTTGTTTGAATGGAGGGAATTTCCGGTAAAGATTTTCCTTTCAGCGGACCTACAACTGCTTTTCCGTTAACCTGTCGCCACCATGAACCACTGCTTTTATCTTCGAACATAGCATTAAAATGATCCATTCCTACAAGTCTGAATTCTTCTGGTTTGCCTTCTATCAATGGTTCAAAAACTCTGCCCGTACGGCAAACTGTACAATAAGTCACCATGATTGGTTTTCCTCCAATGCTATCACGTACCTGGTGATGATAGCCTAGAAACTGGATAGGGTAGGCCTTCGATTCACCATTTAGGCTGATACCTAAAATAAATGGATTATTCATATTGATTACTTTATTAACATCAGCGATCCTATGGTTTCTATTCCATCAAAGAAATTGCCAATTCGAATATTTTCATTTTCTGCATGCTGGTTATTGTCATGATTAACTATGGGAACCGTAATGGTTTTTGCCTTCAAATGTTTTTCAAATAGATAAAGTGGAAGACTTACTCCCATGGTAGGTTGCAATACCAATCGAGAACTTTAACTGAACTCTCGGCCTCAACCAACTCTTCTGCAGGATCCTACTCATGCAAACATTGCGAGCAAATCATTAAGTCTTGATCTTGATAGGTAAATTCAGATTTACATTTTGGGCAGGGAAGATTATCGCTCATGATTTTGTTATTTGTAAGCCAAAGATAATAAAAGGGTTAAGATTGTATTTTTTGATAAATGGCACTGTTGTCGGTTGAATCTTAAGTAATTTTTAGCGGTTGGTGAAAACACCAATCGCAGAATAACACCAAGCGCAGAATAACACCAAGCGCGGGCAAAACACTAACCGCAGGATTACATCAACCGCCGGTAAATTTTAATCTGATTTTGAATTTACAATTTGTTTCACGCCCTTTTGATAGGATGTTGGTGTAAAATTGAAGCGCTTTTTAAATTTAGTACTATCAAAGAAATAATTCTGGTTGTATTGGTACATCATCTCGGGCATTTCCCTCATGAATGGAATAAAAATACCTAGAATTTTGATCAGAAACGTAGGTAAAACACTGAGTTTTTTATTGGTGTTCATTTCTCTATTAAAAAGGTCAACCCATTCTTGGGCATTAAGTGTATGATCATCGCATGGTAAATGCCAAACCTGATTGTATGAATCTGGGGTATTTACTAAAAGGGTGGTTGCTTTTGCAGCATCGGGAGTATAAATGAAGGAATGCTTTTTATTTCCATTAACAAACCAATTTACGTTCTTTCCTTTAATCAGATTATTGTAAACCACCTGGATTAAAAAACTGTTTTGATTTCCCGGACCATAAAAATCAGGTGCTCTTGCGATCAATGCATTTATTTTCCCTGCTTCTACAGCTTTCAAAATCATTTCTGCTTACCAGACGGATATTCTGAGTGTATTGGGACAGTTCTTTTGCAAGCAATTTGCCTATTGTGCCATTTGCACCAAGAATGGTCTGTTTCATTTTTTCTTGTTTGAGATTTAGTGTAAACTAATAAAAATAGCAGTATCTAAATTTAGACAGATTGATTTTTAATTTATTACAATAATTGATAAAATTTCCTGAGGTCGGTGTTATCACCGACCTCACCGACCTTTTGAAATATTATTGATTTTCGGTATGCTTTAAAATGAAATCAACAATAGGCTTCGGATCTTTCAAACTATGCGGATGATGACCAATTCCTTTCTTAACAATCAGTTCGATTTCTCCACCAGCAGCACGATAATTTTCGGCAAGCTTAAGCGTGTTTTCTTCATATGGTACAACTCTGTCGGCATCTCCGCAAACACTGATCAGCGGAATTTTGGCCTTTGCCAGCTTTAGACAATTATTCAAGGGGATTCCTTTAAAGTCCTGAACAGAGAGTTCAGTCAGATCATAAGCTTTGAGGCATTTCTCCCAGTCAGTTTTTGAACCTTGGCCTTTACCCAGTCCGCCTGGCCAACTTTTAATATCACAAACCGGGGCATCAACATAGATGCAAAATACTTTATCAGTGTTTTCTGAAGCCCAGTTAAAAGCATCTAACCCACCTCTACTCATGCCTTCAAGGACAGTTTTTTTATTTAATCCGAAGTTTTTAATTAAGAAAGTATAAAAATCACTGAGCCTGTTAAGAGCCACTTTGTTTCCGTATAAATCTATAACATCCACATACACTACATGGAATCCCTGATTCAATAAGGCTATATCGGTTTGAGGTTCATG
>JBDNGV010000162.1:0-6915 GCA_041689125.1 Daejeonella sp. | reverse complement strand
TTTTTGCTTCGAGTTCCTGTACTGGCAAATTTATCGCATTCTTTAATCTCCCTAGCTTTGGCTCTACATTCCCGTCAAATTCATCACAAGACTGGCCACAAGGGGTGCAGGAAAATTCGACATTAATCTTGAGCGGTCCGGCGGTCGAATTAAAACTAAGCTTTTCTAATCAATCTCTTTCTGCAATAAGCTGAGCATTAAGCTCTGCATCAATCTTCTGGTTCCATTCATCCTGCTTAACTTTATCTATACCATGGTTAGTTTCCTGATCATACTTCTCCTGTAGTCGGTTCATCTCTCGATAGAATTCCAAATATTCAAAGTTGATAACTCCTTGGTAGTTATCAGGGTCTAAATTCGCTGAAAGAAGCTTGGCCTTAAATCGTTCAGCAATTAATTTAACAAGGTCGAAATGTCGCTGTTCATGGTTCAGACTATAATTGCTCTTTATCATGGGAAATGCCCATGAAGCACTTTTTATCATGTAAACCTTAAGAATTATCTGAATCTGAATAAGTCCGTCTTTGAATTCACGATGCATATCGTAACCAAAAGCCGGAAAAATAGCTGCTTGAAACTTGGTATTTGAAGGAGGCTTTGCCTGAAAGTCGTCAAAGTTTAATGATCTTGACTTTAGGTAATAAACTGTATCAATATTCTGTTCTTGATGATTACGAAATGAAAGTTTAAGATCCTTGGCTAGTAAAATATTCGTCGCTGACTCTTTCCTCATCCAAGCATGAATATACTTCAGGCTATTGCCCAGTACCTTTTTTAACGCAGGCTCAATATATCCTAGATTATGAATGGAACGGGTATAGTTAAGGCTCGTACTATAAGTGGTGAGAGGCTGAATACCCCAATCCTTTTCAAACTCAAACTGAACTTTTAGCGTGACCCGTCCTGAAACATAATTACGCTCACTAACTTCTTTGATCCTGAATTCTAAAATGCGGATATTAACTGGCCTTCCTTCAGTATTTCCTGATAATCCATTTAATAGAAAGTTGGAGAAGGTATTGTTATTATAAGCAATGGCATCTGACGCATATGTTTTTACCTTTCCACTTTCATCCATGTACCATAAATTGGCAAAAACCTGCTCCGGAACACGGTCATCGATCACTTTATCAATGTAATAATCCCAATTATCATTTTGAATTTTCTCAGGCTTAAGTCTGATTGGTTGAGGCTGGGCATATCCAATTGCGCAAATAAAGAGAATATTGATAAACAGCGTAATTATTGAAAATATCCAACTTTCTTTCACTTTAACTCAACGATTTATGATTAAAAATGTTGTTTGATAAATTGATAATTGACAGTCTGTATAATAATTTCTAATTGTTTAGACATTATCATTGTTGTCTGGGTAAAATAAGAAATATACAAAATATCTCCATTTAGGATTCTCAATTGGATGTTTTAGTTAAATTAGAAATAATAGCCCCCCTTAACCTTGCCTCACTCTCCAAAGGAGTCCTTTGGACTATAGCCGGGAAGGCAAATTTGTTATTCACCATTTTTGTTGTTTTTAGAGGTGTTCATGCTTTCGCCGCTGAAGGGCGGCTCAGGTTTGAAGGCCAAAAGAAAGAAAAGCCTTTTTCAATCCCTAGGTGTCTCGGCCACAAGACCACCACACATCAAAAAAATTGATCGCTGCTTTTGGGGGATATCAGATTATGACAGCATTCCGGGTATGATCCCAAAATCTAATGCTCGAAAGTGCAATTTTGAAAGACACTGCATCTTTTTTTTGCTTTTGCTGGCACTTGGTCCCGGTGTAAAACCGGGAGAATCGTCCTTCGGAACCGTTTATCTGATATGAATGGTTTTGGGACAGTACTTTAATAAACACCTGATCATAAATAATTTAACAGTTGATGAAGTTTAATTATTGCCCATCATTTAGTAAAAAACAGATTTCAACATTAATTAACCATTTTTATCAGTGGAAAATAAAACAGCAAATAAAATATCCATTTATACACTATGTTATACGTTTTAAAGTATCAATTAAAAAATAAGTCCTAGCAATCTGTTTGAATGAGAAATTATCCGTTTTAAGATGTTTTCCCTGCCATTAATACAGCAATTTTATACCTAGACCAACAGGAATGTTCATAAGCTTTGGCCTAAGTAATACATCTCCGTTAACCTTTTTTTTTCTCCGCCCAAGGCGGATGGTGCGGCGCGCATAGACCAAGCCTCAATAATAAATTAATAGCATTCCCGCACGTGCGGGACAGCGGCGGCATGTATTCGCTTTTGGCTTATTGTTTTTTAGGTACTCATGGTCTTGTCGTTCCTCCTCGGCATGTTTCTTTTCTGCTGCAATAACCTCCCGAAGGGAAGCTTGAGCACAAAATAAAAAATATAAAAAAGCGAAAAACGTAAAAAGAGTAATGAAGAACTAAGAATATTATTTGTGTAGCCAAAATTTAATTTTCCTCGGACACTAATGAGTCATTATTAAAACAAAATTACCCCATCTCAATACTAAATACTAACTACTCAATACTAAATACTACTAACAAATAAAAAACGGGCTACCTCCATATGGAAACAGCCCGTTTTTTTTGAGAAAATAGCTTACTTCTTATCGTCTTCTTTTACTTCTTCAAAGTCAACATCAGTTACATGATCACCTTCATCCTGAGCTGAAGCTTCACCCTGAGGAGCTTCCTGACCTGCACCGGCCTCCTGAGAAGCTTTATACATCTCTTCAGATGCAGCATTCCAAGCATTTTGAAGCTCAGACTGAGCAGAATCAATTGATGCGAAGTCTTTAGAAGCATGCGCATCTTTCAACTTTTTCAAGCCTTCTTCAATAGGTGCTTTTTTATCATCAGCTAATTTATCCCCGTACTCTTTGAGTTGTTTCTCAGTAGAGAAGATTAAGGCATCGGCTGCGTTCAGTTTATCAACTTCTTCACGTGCTTTTTTATCCGATTCAGCATTTGCTTCTGCTTCGTCTTTCATTTTCTTGATCTCTTCATCTGTCAAACCTGAAGATGCTTCAATTCGGATTTTTTGCTCTTTGTTGGTTGCTTTATCTTTTGCAGCTACATGTAAAATACCGTTCGCATCAATATCAAAAGTTACCTCGATCTGTGGAATGCCACGTGGTGAAGGCGGAATACCATCCAAGTGGAAACGTCCAATCGTTCTGTTCTGATTAGCCATTGGGCGCTCACCCTGTAAAATATGGATTTCAACAGAGGGCTGGTTATCAGAGGCCGTTGAGAATACTTCAGATTTCTTTGATGGGATAGTTGTATTAGCTTCGATCAGTTTGGTCATTACACCACCCATAGTCTCAATACCTAATGATAATGGAGTTACATCAAGTAATAATACGTCTTTAACCTCTCCGGTTAATACACCACCTTGTATTGCAGCACCGATTGCTACAACTTCATCCGGATTTACACCCTTAGAAGGCTCTTTTCCAAAGAAAGCTTTAACAGCATCTTGAATTGCAGGAATACGGGTAGATCCACCAACCAATATAATTTCATCAATATCTGATGTGCTTAAACCTGCGTTCTTGAGTGCTTTTTTACAAGGGTCAATAGTACGTTTAATCAAACTATCAGCCAATTGTTCAAATTTGGCACGGGTTAATGATTTTACAAGGTGCTTAGGCATACCATCACCGGCCGAAATGTATGGCAGATTGATCTCTGTTTGTGCAGTACTTGACAATTCAATTTTAGCTTTCTCAGCAGCCTCTTTCAAACGTTGTAGAGCCATTGGATCTTTGCGAAGATCTATTCCTTCATCGCTCTTGAACCCATCAGCCAGCCAGTCGATGATCACTGCATCAAAGTCATCACCACCAAGGTGGGTATCACCATCAGTAGATTTTACTTCAAATACACCATCCCCTAATTCAAGGATGGAAACATCATGTGTACCACCACCGCAATCGAACACAGCGATCTTCATATCCTTATGTGCCTTATCCAGACCATAGGCAAGTGCAGCCGCAGTAGGCTCATTAATGATACGGGATACTTTCAATCCTGCAATCTCACCGGCCTCTTTAGTTGCCTGACGTTGTGCATCATTAAAATATGCAGGAACGGTAATTACCGCCTCATTAACTTCATGTCCTAGAAAGTCTTCAGCGGTTTTCTTCATTTTCTGAAGAATCATAGCTGAAATTTCCTGTGGAGTATACAAACGGTCGTCAATTTTTACACGGGGTGTATTATTGTCGCCTTTTACTACCTGATATGGTACTCTTGAAATTTCATTTGTTACCTCGCCGAAACTATTACCCATGAATCGTTTAATCGAAGAAATGGTTTTCGTTGGATTGGTTATCGCCTGGCGTTTCGCCGGATCCCCTACTTTACGCTCTCCATTATCTATAAAAGCCACAATCGAAGGGGTAGTACGCTTACCTTCACTGTTTGGAATAACTACAGGCTCATTACCCTCCATTACTGATACGCATGAATTTGTAGTTCCTAAGTCTATACCAATTATCTTTGCCATATATAAATTTTAATTTGTTACAGTTTAATATTATCTAATTATCAAGCCTTGTGCCAAATAATAGACGAGCATAATTGACAGTATTTTATTCCCTGACGATTCAAAAATAGGGTTTTTATAAATGACAGGATGGCAGTATGGAGTGGAGAATTATTTGAGAGTTGACAATGGAGAATTAATTGACAGTTGACAATTTAGAGTTGAATCAATAGCTAGGAAATTGACAATCTCTTTTATATTGAAGTATAGAATTACTGACAACAGAAAATGCTAATGCATCCCTTTAGGACGGATAATATATAACTATTAAAGGATAACATATAACAAAAAAACCCCTTTCGGAGCTTTTTAAATTGCTTAGTAGAATAAAATCTTACTGTTGTGTTACTGTATAAACTACAGGTACCACGTTTAATCCTGTTGCTTTACCTGCGTATGCACCACCTGCACCGATTAGGTAAGAAATATTGAATTTGTTCGTAGCATTTGATCCACTCCATGAAGTGTTAGCTGCTGTAATTACTGTTGCTGCTGCTCCACCTGTTACCGGTAAAGTTACTACTGATCCGTATGTGATACCGGTAGTATTTCCGTTATTAGTTGCGCCAACTGTTGAGGTCAACCTTACTGATCCCGGAGCAAGAGCAGCCGAACCCGTTACTGTTCCCGCAATCGCCTTAACCACATAACCTCTTGAACTGGTTACGCTCACATGGTCGGTTGCTAATGCAGTGATACCGTTAGTATATTTTGTTTCTGTATCGAAGTTAACATCCAATGCTGCCGGCTGAGTTACACTGAATGAGAGCACATCAGAGATGGTAATGTTTAGGTTTGCAGTCTGCGCAAATAATTTGGTACTTAACAATGATACAACTAAAATTGCGAAGGTGATCAATACTTTTTTCATCTGTTTAGTTTTTTGTTTTTTAATGGTGATGAAGCTATCATGATTTAACTACAATACCCCTTCGGGTTTAGGCCAAATCATGATGGTTTCATGATCTTATTTTTGTCTGATTTTGATTTGTTGATGTTTGATTAGCAATAGACAAAAGACAGACCAATTGCCAAATGGAATAAAAAGGGGGTTTTTAGCGAAAATTCGGGAAATTGTATGGGATATTATTACCCATTTGGGGAATGGGATAATCAGAAGAGTATTGAGTAATTAGTATTGAGATTTAATCTTAGTTCAGTTGAGAATTGAGAATGGGAAAAAGGAAAAGAACCATAAACTTCTTAATTTAAAAGAAGTAGAATGTCATCCCGATCCGCCCCTTAGCGGAGAGAGAACCTAACAACAATGAATGATATTAGACAATTGAAACTGATTTTATATAGCAATAAGATCCCTCCTGCGAGGCCCCTCCTGCGTCGGCCTGCCTGATTTCTATGATCTAAGCAACTAATTTATGATAATTTATTTCATAATTTTTATTGTGTTTTACACAAGCAAATATCCGAAGTACAAGCTTGTTTCTAATGGCATTAATCACGCTCATTTTGTTCTTTTTTTCTTCATTTACCTTTCGTTCATAATACGTTTTTAAGTCTTTATTATATTGGATTGCTGAAAGTGCTGACATGTGAAGCAGCTTCTTAACGTGTTTGTTAGCCATGTGTGAAACTCTTACCTTACCCTTAAATATTCCCGATTCTTTGGTGAAGGGAGCTACCCCTGAATAGCAGGCAAGCTTTTTGGGCTCGTTGATATCTATAAATTCGTTGGTGCTGATTAGAATCTGGATCGCTGTTACTTTGCCTATACCACTAACGGAGGTGATCAGACCAAATAACCTTTTCAATTCCGGATCATCTTCTACCAGCCGATCTATCGCTTTTTCAGTTTTTATCAAGTCTTCCCGAATACTCTTAATACTCCCGGCACATAACTTTTCATTCTTACGGGCAATCTCCTTATCCAGAAATCCATTGTTCTCTTTTATGGGTACAGTAAGCATTTTCTTCACCTGTATCAAGCGGCTGCGTGTAGAGGCAAATTGAGCCAGCTTAACAACAACTTCTCTCCTGGGAGCCCATAAATGTAGATTTTCACGATTTTTACGGGCATACTCGGCAATACGGATAGCGTCTATTTTATCGTTCTTTCCGCGGATGTTGCCCAATGAATTTTTAATCAGCGTAGCTGCTTCCAAACAGATATTGGCCTTCATTTTATGCAGACAAACCAATAAGTGATTGTTATAAATTCCGGTATGCTCCATACAAAACACAGCTTTACTTAAATCAAAACCTGGGTGCTTTAGAAGCTCTTTAAGAAAAGTATTAATAGGTTTGGGCCTGTTTTCGATTTCCCTGTGAAAGAGCAGTTGTTTCCCTTGCATCACAGCAAAATCCAGTTCATTTTTTGACACATCTGTGCCGATAAAAAAAGTAAATTCCACA
>JBDNGV010000161.1:0-8694 GCA_041689125.1 Daejeonella sp. | reverse complement strand
GCCAAAAATGCACCATCGTTGAGTATTTCCTGTTTCTTTTCTATCAATTCACTAATTTTTACACCACCCAGTATATAGCTAAGTTCAATACTTTTATGCTGTTCAGCGATGAATTCAAAATGAATATTTTTTACCAAGTTTTCATGATTATAGCGTATGTAAACCGGTATGATATGATCATTTTGAAGCTTTAATTTCTTATCATGATGATATTTCTTGTATTCATATCGGTAATCATATCGTAAGGCTGCTACATCTGATAATACAGCAGATCCGGTTGGATGACCACCTGCGCCTTTTCCGTAAAATAATTGCTGGTCTGCGAATGCAGCCTTAACCGATACCGCATTATATTCATTCTCAACATTATATAGAAAATCACTTTTAGGAACAAGCTTCGGGATTACATATAATGCAAGATCCTTCTCGTCAAGTTTTTTGGCAGTTGGTACCAGTTTAATTTTTAACTGATGCTCTTGAGCAAAATGAAGGTCTGCAGCAGTAAAATTCTGAATTCCTATGTTTAATACTTCTTCCGGCTTTACAAAAACTCCGTATGCATGGGCTGCAGCAATAACAAGTTTGTATTTTGGATCATAACCTTCAACATCAAGGATGGGATCTTTTTCAGCAAAACCAAGTTCCTGAGCCTGTTTCAGGGCCTCTGTGTATTCCAAGCCCTCATTTGCAATCTTTGAAAGTATAAAGTTTGAAGATCCGTTAAAAATACCACTGATAGAATGAAGTAATTCATTATCGTAATACTCCTCTAGATTTCTTATGATCGGAATACTTCCACAAACAGCACCTTCATACAAAAGCGAGGTATGATACTTCTCTTGGAGTTGAACCAATTCATCCAAATGCTCTGCAATCATCTTTTTATTTGCAGAAACTACATTTTTGCCGCTCTTTAGTGCCTTGGTAACAATCTCATAAGCTGCATCAGCATCATTGATTAATTCTATAATAGTATTTATGTCCGAATCGTTTAAAATATCATCTGGATTAGTTGTAAATAGGTGATTCGGAAGAATTCTTTCCTTTTCAGGATTTTTAATTGCAATTTTTTTAATCTCGATATTCAGATCTTTCGTACTTATAATATCATGTAAACCTTGGCCAACAACTCCAAAGCCAAATAATCCTATGGTTAATCTTTTACTCATTTTTTGATTTATGCTATTTTATGCAGACTTATTACGTTATTATCAGAATCAGCAGATTTAAAAAAAGTTCCTATTTCCTTTGTTAAAATTTCAGTTTCAACTAAAAATCCATCATGACCGTAAAAGGAATTTAGCTCAGTAAAACGGGCATTTGGAATATGATTTGCCAGAAATT
Organism: Daejeonella sp.; assembly: GCA_041689125.1. Lineage (GTDB taxonomy): Bacteria > Bacteroidota > Bacteroidia > Sphingobacteriales > Sphingobacteriaceae > Daejeonella. The sequence continues at coordinate 7,350 of JBDNGV010000161.1, read as the reverse complement.
GCTGTTCTTCAATTGGGAAAAGCAGATCGTTCTTAATACCAATAACCAATGTTTTAGCCTGAATTAATTTTAAAGCATCTTCAATGGAATTTCTATTACGCCCAACATGATGACTATCCATTGCCTTAGTCAAATACCAATAACTATATGCGTTGAAACGGTTCACCAATTTTTCGCCCTGATAATTCTGATAGGAAGATGCCTTAAAATCAGTTATCTTATCTGTACTTACTTCCATCTGGGTTGTGGCATATGTCCCATAAGTACGGTAAGATAATAAAGCAATACTACGAGCAACTTTCAATCCTTTTTTACCACCTTCCGGTGATTGGGCATAAAAGGTACGATCGGCAGTAATTGCCAAACGCTGACTTTCATTAAATGCAATTCCCCATGCTGAATGCTGCGCATTTGTTGCCACTAAAACGAGTTTTTTTACTCGTTTAGGCTCTATTATTGCCCATTCCATGGCCTGTTGGCCACCTAATGAACCACCGATTAACAGTCCAATCTGAGGTAGGCCCAAATGGTCAGCCAATAATTTATGCGCTGCTGCAAGATCACGAACCGTAAAATCGGGAAAGGATAGAAAATAGGGAAGTCCGGTTGCATTGTTTAGGCTCAATGGACTAGTGCTGCCATAATGTGATCCGACCACATTCGCACAAACAATAAAGTGTTCCCTGGGATTAAACAAACAATTATCTCCAAAAAGTCCTTTCCACCAGTCAAATACGTCAGAATTTGCAGTCAGAGCATGACAAACCCAAATCACATTATCCTTTTTGGAATTTAATGCACCAAAAGTATGATAAGCGATCTCAATATCCTTTAACTTTTGGCCACTTTCAAGCAGAAAAGGCTTTTTGTGTTTATAGATAGCTTCTATATTCATATTACTTTGACCTCCCCAGGCTGAAATACAGATCGGGGAGGTCTTTTTATTCTTGATTAATAGCTTCTTATTATTTTATAGCTGCAAAAGCCTGTTCTAGGTCAGCTTTGATATCATCAATATGTTCAATGCCTACTGAGACTCTTAATGATGATGGTTTAACTCCTGCTGCCAATTGCTCGGCATCATTTAATTGTTGATGAGTGGTAGCACTTGGCTGAATAATAAGAGTTTTGGTATCCCCAACATTGGCCAAGTGACTAATCAGCTTAAGATTATCGACAAATTTAATAGCAGCTTCTTTTCCACCCTTAACTTCGAATGAAAGAACAGCACCAAAGCCATTTTTTAGATATTTTTTAGCTCTTTGGTGCGTTGGATTGCTTTCTAAACCTGGATATAGAACTTTATCAACCTGAGGATGACTCTCAAGCCATTTGGCTAGTTCCAACGCATTATCCACATGGCGTTGAACACGAAGTGATAGAGTCTCAAGACCTTGAATCAACAGGAATGAGTTAAACGGAGACTGGGAAGGTCCAAAATCACGTAAACCTTCTACACGGGCGCGAATAATAAACTGTATGTTTCCAAAAGGACCTCCAATACCAAATACACTGTTGAATACTAAACCATGATAACCTTCTGAAGGTTCAATAAACTGGGAGAATTTACCATTACCCCAATTATAATTTCCGCCATCTACAATTACCCCACCAATACTTGTCCCATGTCCTCCAATCCATTTTGTTGCTGATTGTACTACCACATTAGCACCATGTTCAAGCGGACGGAAAAGGTAACCTGCTGCACCGAAAGTATTATCTACAATTAATGGAAGATCATGCTTTTTGGCAATCTCTGCAATCTTCTCAAAGTCAGGTATGCTAAAACTTGGATTTCCTATTGTTTCAAGATAGATGGCCTTGGTTTTATCATTTATTAATGAATCAATACTTTGGGGATCATCCCCATTGGCAAATCGTGCTTCGATACCAAGGCGTTTAAATGCAACCTTAAATTGGTTATAGGAACCCCCATAAAGGAATGAAGAAGTTACAAAATTATCACCTGCCTGAAGAATATTATTCAATGCAATGAATTGGGCAGCCTGACCAGAAGAAACAGCCAATGCTGCAACGCCTCCTTCAAGTGCAGCTACTCGTTTTTCGAATACATCTGTTGTAGGGTTCATCAGACGGGTATAAATATTCCCAAATTCTTTCAGGGCAAACAGATTTGCACCATGTTCTGAACTGTTAAAAACGTAAGACGTAGTCTGATAAATTGGTACGGCACGTGATCCTGTTGTAGGATCAACTTCCTGACCTGCATGAATCTGTAAAGTTTCGAATTTTAAATTTTGTGCTGACATAATTATTAAATGTTAGGTTTAAGTACTAATAAACTAAAGTGTTGTAAAAAGAAATCTTAATTGATGAAATGATTGTTTTGCAATATATCAAGGTGAAAAACCTCAGGTATAGAACTAACAACAATGAGTTACGGTCATGCACATACAATAATAAGTTGACGATGCAGAATGATAAGGGATTGGAGATGAGATTGTAAATTCCGATTTCGGAAGTACAGAATCTGAAGTTTGTTCTTTTTTCATTTTCAATATGAATTTATAGTTCCCCTTTCGGGACAGGAATTGGCACCTTCCCCGAAACCGATCGGGGGGTTGTCAGTGGGTCATAGAGCCTGATCTCTCGCCACTTCTGTATAAATCAATAAAGCGATTTTATTGAAGACAGATTGGTATTGCTACCAAATATTATTTCAAATATAGGAGTATGGATATATTCAAACCAAATTAAATTTTTATTGTTTTTTCAACTAACTGATTTTCAATAAATTAAATTTTAATTTTACCCTAATGCCTGCTTCAGATCCTGAATCAAATCCTCATAATTCTCCAAACCTACAGATATTCGTATAAGATTTTGAGGTGTTTTTGTTTCCGGTCCTTCAATAGATGCACGGTGTTCAATAAGGCTTTCAACGCCACCTAGACTAGTTGCCTGAGTAAATACCTTCACCGAATTAGCAACTTTTCGGGCTTCTATAGCTCCACCTTTTACCAGAAATGATAACATTCCTCCAAAAGCACTCATCTGACTTTTTGCAATTTCATGACCCGGATGATTCTTCAAACCCGGGTAAAAGACCTTTTCTACTTCCTTGTGAGATTCTAAAAATTCGGCAACAAGGCCTGCATTGTATGCATGTCCGCGCATACGATAAGGAAGTGTTTTAATGCCCCTTACAGTCAGATAGCAATCAAATGGAGAAGGAACCGCACCAGAAAGAACCTGTACATTCCTAACTTTCTTCCAGAAATCATCTATTTTCTTACTTGCCAATACTCCACCTATCACATCACTGTGTCCACCAAAATATTTAGTAGATGAATGCATAACCAAATCACAACCCAAATCCAGTGGTCTTTGGAAAATTGGGCTACTAAATGTGTTATCACAAGCAACCATAATTTTGTTTGCTTTGGCCAGTTTGGTTATTGCTTTAAGATCAGAAATTTTTAAAAGTGGATTGGAAGGTGTTTCAACCCATATCAAGCGAGTGTTTGGTTTAATAGCATTTTTAATAGCATTAATATTGGATAGATCAATAAAGCTAACCTCAATAATTCCTTCAAAAACCTGTATCAATTGATTCCTTAAACCATGATACATGTCATCAGGGGCAATAACATGCGAATTCGGCCCCAAAGCCTGAAATATAGCAGCACCTGCTGCATTTCCGGAGGAAAAGGCAGCGGCATCTTTGGCTCCTTCAAGTTTGGCAACAACATTTTCTAGTGATTTTCTGTTGGGATTATCTGCCCTCGAATAGATGAATCCTCCGGGGTATCCGCCATCTTCACCCCGTTCAAAAGTAGAAGATAGGGTAATAGGCTGAATAGCAGCCCCTGTATTTCCATCTATTTTATTGCCAGCATGGATAGCTATAGTTTCTATTTTCATTTATTTATTTTAATGGTAATGAAGCTATCATGATTTAGTATTCATATCCCTTTGCAGGTTTTAGCAAAATCATGGTGGTTTCATTTTATGTTCAATACCTGTAGAGTAAAGAAAATTTGTTCAAGTTAATTAAAGAATAAAAATTGGACTCTATTTTTTACATTAAATTACAATGGAATGTAATTTAATGTAATCAGAATTCTAATTAGGATTTATTTCAAATGCTTTTACTTGGAAATGATAATGAATCTATACATTTCCGTATTTTTGTGCAAAGAAAATAATGAGCCAGAAATTAAACTTAGACCTGCTTTTACTAGACAAGTACCTTTCTGTTGAATTAAGATCAATCGCAGAAAAAGTTAAGTTAAATGAACGTATTTCCTTCGATGAAGGTATTTTGCTTTATGAAAAAGCGGAACTTGGATATCTGGGTGTTCTTGCCAATTATATTCGTGAAAAGCGTCATGGCGGTAAAACTTATTTTAACCGCAATTTTCACATTGAACCTACAAATCTTTGTGTTTACGACTGTAAATTCTGTTCCTATTCTGTTCTGATTAAAGAAAAATCGCAAGGTTGGGAATATACCATGGAGGAGATGATGCAAATTGTCAAGAAATACGATTCTGAACCTGTGACAGAAGTTCATCTGGTTGGCGGCGTATTACCTCAATACGATGTCAAATTTTATTCTGAGCTCTTTACAGCAATACATAAGCATCGTCCCGGACTCCACGTAAAAGCTTTAACCCCGGTTGAGTACCATTACATCTTTAAAAAAGCAAAGATCGATTATGCTTCTGGAATGAAATTAATGAAAGAAGCCGGTTTAGATTCAATCCCAGGAGGTGGTGCTGAAATATTCCATCCTGAGATTAGGCAACAGATTGCTAAAGATAAATGTACCGGTGAACAGTGGCTACAGATCCATGAAGAATGGCATAAATTAGGGATGCGATCCAACGCCACTATGCTTTATGGGCATATTGAAGAATTCAAGCATCGTGTTGACCATATGGAGCAGCTTCGCGCATTGCAGGACAGGACAGGCGGATTTCAAACCTTCATCCCTTTAAAGTTCCGAAATCAGGATAATCAGATGTCCCATATTCCTGAGGTTTCGGTTATTGAAGACCTTAGAAATTATGCAATCTCACGTATTTATCTTGATAATTTTGATCATATAAAAGCATATTGGGCAATGATAAGCCGAAGTACAGCCCAATTATCCCTAAATTTTGGGGTGGATGACATCGATGGAACGCTTGATGATACCACAAAGATTTATTCAATGGCAGGTGCTGAGGAGCAGAATCCAGCTATGAGCACACAAGAATTGGTCGAACTAATCAAACAGGTTGGCAGAGACCCTCTTGAACGGGATACACTTTATAATGTAATAACTGATTATAAAGATTACAAGTTCCCTGAAGAAGAAAAGCCCAAATTTTATAAGTTACCTGTTCTGAATTGAAGAAAACAATATACATTATTCGACATGGTGAAACAGACCTTAATAAACTGGGAATAGTTCAAGGGAGGGGAATGGACTCAATTTTGAATGAAAAGGGATTAGAGCAGGCTGAAGCTTTCTATCAGGCATATAAAAATATACCCTTCGATAAAATTTATACCTCCACCTTAAAAAGAACACACCAAACAGTTCAAAAATTTATAGCTAATAACATTCCATGGATACAATATCCGGGTCTTGATGAGCTGGGATGGGGCATTCACGAGGGACAGGAGAGTACTGAAGAGTTAATCTCTTATTTTCAAACACTGGTAAGCCAATGGAGGGGGGGTGAACTTCATCATAAATTTGAAAGAGGCGAAAGTCCGTTAGAGGTAAAAGAAAGACAACTAATAGTTCTAGAGCACCTGATTGAAGAAAATAATGATCAGCTTATTTTGATTTGTATGCATGGACGTGCAATGCGTTTATTTCTCTGTCTGTTAACCGATCGTCCGCTTGAAGAAATGGATAATTTTCCACATTCCAATACCACCCTCTACAAATTGGGATATGATGGCAAGCAATTTCATATCCTAGATTTTAATGATACAACCCATTTAAACAAGCCATATTAGTTTTGACTAAAATAAAGGTTTCTGCTGTTAGCTATACAAACTCTAAGCCATTTGTTTACGGAATTATGCATTCCGATATTTTGAATCAAATAAATCTTAGCTTAGATATTCCTTCAGTTTGTGCCAATAAATTAATTGAAAATCAAGTAGATATAGGTTTAGTTCCTGTTGCAGCTTTACTCCATATCAAAAATTATCAGATCATTTCAAATTACTGTATTGGAGCCAAAGGAAACGTTGATTCTGTTTTTATTTTCAGCAACAAACCTATTCAGGAGATAAAAACATTACAGCTTGATGCCCAATCCCGTACTTCCAATAATCTATCAAAGGTATTATTGAAATATCACTGGAAAATTAATCCTGAATTAGTTAATACTGAAATGGCTGATGCATTTGTCCAGATAGGCGACCGGACTTTCTCAAACAGGAATCATTATCCATATCAGTATGACCTAGCATCGGAATGGTATAAATTTACTGGATTACCCTTTGTTTTTGCCGTATGGGCATCTAATAAGCCAATTCCTGAGGATTTTAAAATTGATTTTAACGCAGCCTTAAAATTTGGTCTGGATAACCGGCGGCAGTTAATTGCAAGTTTGGCTAAGGTTGAGAATCTTGATTTGGAAGATTACCTTATGAATAAGATCGATTTTGACCTTAATGAGCCAAAACTTATTGCCTTAGCTAAGTTTCATGAATTAATCAGAACACTATAATCTACTCAAAACTAGTTCAATTGCATGGTTTATGATTTTTGTGGGATTTGCAGAAAACTCAAATTTCAGTCTACTTGCCAATATGGCATTTACAGATAAGGCTTTATGCCCTAAGACTCTTGAAAGCGCATAAATACCCGCTGTCTCCATCTCAAGGTTAGTGATCCTGTATTTTCCGGTAGAGAATGATCTGATATCATCAATTAAACCAGGGAACGAAGCTTTAGCACGGACCTGTCTACCCTGAGGAGCATAAAACCCTGGAGCAGTCACCGTTATTCCACGTTCTAGGCCCTTACCGATATTTTCTATTAAATCATAATCTGCCGCCGCAATATAGGGTGAAATACCTTTAAAATGATGAAAGTGTGATTTAAGCGCATCGAGAATTATGTGTTCATCACCCGATAGCTGATGAAGATAATATTGCATGAGTGAATCAAATCCTACACCGTACTCAGAAACCATAATACTACCAATCTGAATATCTTCTTGGACTGCACCGGACGTTCCAATCCGAATAATGTTCAGGCTTTTAAGAATTGGCTTTACCGTTCTTGTGTTAAAATCAATGTTCACAAGGGCATCAAGCTCATTGAATACAATATCAATATTATCTGTGCCTATTCCGGTAGAAAGAACTGTAATC
>JBDNGV010000160.1:0-4696 GCA_041689125.1 Daejeonella sp. | reverse complement strand
TGAAAATAGTAAGTCTACCGGTGCAATGAAGGAAGCAGCCTTACAAGCCCTGCAACGCTATAATGTAGATGAAATTGGTTTAAGGGTGGTTAAGGCATATCCTCAATTCAGGGGAGATGTTGGTGTTCGAAATGCAGCACTGGAACTATTTGCTACTAGGACAGTTTGGGCTAATCAATTATTTATTGCGATTGGAGAAACAAAAAGGATAAGCAAGGATGATGTATCAGATCAGCTCGCTCGAAGATTGAAGCTTCTAAGTGATACCAAAATTTCTGCTTTGGCCGACCGTTTTTGGCCTAATGTGAAACTTTTAAGTTCATCAGAAAAAAACGATGCTCTTGCTAAATATTCAAAATTAATTAAATCAGGCTCCGCAGATATAAAAAATGGCAGAATACTCTACTTGGCCAATTGTGGGTACTGCCACCGACTGTTTAATGAAGGTGGAAATATTGGTCCCGATCTTACTGGCTATGAACGCAGCAATGTAAACTACTTTTTACTTAATATCATAGATCCAAATGCCGATATCAGGGAAGGTTATGGACTTCAACGGTTTATTACAAGCGATGGACGGACCATAGAAGGTAAAATTACAGCCAGCAATGGAGATACCCATACCATCCTAACTCAGGCAGGCAAAGAGATCATACTTTCTTTAAAACAAATTAAAGAAATGAAAGCCATACCGGTATCCATTATGCCCGAACGCATATTGGATCGCCTAAAAGATCAGGAGATTAGGGATATATTTGCTTATATAATGAAGAGGAATTGATTATTTTACCTTTGAAGGACCCTTTATTCAACTTGATCGGGGTTTCTCATAAAAAGAAGTTTGGGAATCTGCTTGAACTATCGAAGTTTAGAGTTCATCTGGTTTATAACCAATCCTTTTCCTTAGTTGGGTGGGTTTTTCTTGCTTTTCAAGCAATTCATCAAGATATCGAAACACGATTTCCATATTTTTATCTTGATTGTCGAGCTTGCTTTTGATTTTTTCAACCTCCAATCGGATCTCGGTATTATCAGTAATCATTTTGCGAACCCTAGTAAAAATACGCATAACTTGAATGTTTACCTGAATGGCCTGTGTACTGTTTAGCACGCTGGAAAGCATTAAAACTCCATGTTCTGTGAATAAAAGAGGTAATTTTCTCTTGCCCCCATGTCTTGAAGTCGCAAATTGCGACTTCAAGATTTGATACTCATCTTCATTCAGCCGGAACATAAAGTCATCTGGGAAACGGTCAATATTCCTGATGACTTGTTCATTTAACCGTTTGGTCTCAATTCCATATAGTTCTGCGAGGTCACTGTCTATCATTACTTTTTGGTTTCTAATTATGTAAATCTTACTGATTACAATTTCGTCCGGTACAAATACTTGTTTTGTGGTCATGATACTTTTGTGATATGTGTAACCATTGTGTTTTTTATTCTCTTTTGTCCAAGAGATATTGAAGTTTAGTAATATCCTGAATTACTTTTTGCTCCACTACCTTTGCTTAAATCTGTGTATTCTGGATGGCAGTAGTTTCAAACACATTACTGATCGTTTCAATGGGAACGCCATTGAAAAGGGTAACCGAGGTAGCAACATATGCATGGCAAAGTGAAATTCAGGTTGTTTTTAATTCCCCATAAATCTGCTACCTCTTAAAAATAGCTGCATAATTTTTGATTTAAATTCATTGGAAAAAGATCACCCTTGCAAATACTGTTGTTCATCTTCTTGTATTTTTCAATAATATACGCCGCTTTGAGTAAAACCAAAACGTTAATTGAGTTACCGGTTTTCTCATGAATAGTTTTAATCCAAAAGTTGCCATCTATTTACAAAAGGATATTGTCTGGAATTTGTCGATTGACATCTAAATACAACATTCCTATTTTTGGATTATATTTAAAATTCTCGTCCACAAAAAAATCAAATGATAAAATCAGCTTTTAAAATAAGGCATATTCAATTGAGTGATATTGCCGGAGCCATGAAGTTATCAACTGACCAAGGTTGGAACCAGACAGAAAAGGATTGGGAAATATTAATTGAAAGCCCTCAAAATGTTTACCTGCTTGCTGAATGCGACAATAAAATTGTAGGGACTAGTACTGCCATTAATTACTCCGACAATGTTGCCTGGATAGGTATGGTACTGGTGGATAAAGAATATCGAGGGCAAGGCTTAAGCAAATTACTCCTTGAAAGTATTTTTAAAAAATTACAATCCTGCAAATCAATTAAACTTGATGCCACTCCTGAGGGGCAACAGGTGTATAAAAAGTTCAGCTTTAAAGAAGAATACCTAATTACAAGGATGACAATTCCTTCCGTGATAAATTTATCATCCATTGATGATGATAAATTATTAGAGCCAATTCTGTTAAAGGATATAAATGAAGTTATTGCTTTTGATGAACATGCATTCGGTGCAAATAGAGCTCAACTAATTCAATCGCTAATAAATGAATACCCTCAAAAAGCATGGTTATTGAAACGAAATAATTGTGTTTCAGGGATAGTTTTGGGAAGGGATGGAAGCAAATACAATCAAATCGGTCCCCTCAATGCGTCAACATTGATTGACGCTAAAATTCTAATTTCAAAAGCTTTGAAAAAATTTAAGAACAAGCCGATTGTAGTGGATGTACTTAATGATAAGGAAGATTTGATTGAGTGGTTATTTTCAATAGGATTTACTAAACAACGTCATTTTATAAGGATGTATCAGAATGAAAACCCTTTCCCGGGACTAAGGGAAAAACAGTTTTTGATTTGTGGTCCCGAGTTTGGATAAATAGGTGTCCAATTATTCCAATTGCTATTGTTAATTTTCTTTAATGGAAATTAGTAAACAAGAAACTGGACTAACATTTTATAAGTCCTATTACAATTCTCTGTAAAAATTAATGTTTGCCGGATCTCAGGAAGGTGGATTCTGGACTCGATTGTTGTACTCTTTGTTTTTGTACCTCCAATCGCATTAAAATCAATCCGATACAATGGCTAGCCTATTTATTAACCAGAATGCCTGTTTACCTTAATTTAATTTGGCTGTGCTGCATCCAAACTCGTGAAAGCCCAAAATCACTTTATAATCTTATTATATGATTTTCCTTTACGCTTTTTACCGAAAGATCTTATTGAAATTTTAATAGTGAAAAATATAGATATGACAACGATAAAAACTAAAAACTATCCCATCGAATATGCCTATTCAATAGCTATTGAAAACATTGCAAGCCTTCTTCAAGCAAATCAGCAAAATGGATTAGGCGAGGACGAAGTTGATAAAAGGATTGCATTGTATGGCTTAAACAGCTATAAAGAACAAAAGAAAAAAAGTATTTTTCTATTACTTATAGAACAGTTCAAAAGTCTGGAGGAATAATGCATTGAAAGAAATTCTATCTGAAAGAATAGTACCCTCTGATATTTTAATATTAGAAGCGGGTGATATAGTCCAGGCTGATGGACGTTTATTTGAATTAAACCAATTTGAAGTCGATGAATCTGCATTGACAGGAGAATCATTGCCTGTAACTAAAACTTTGGAAACTCTTAAAAAACATACTGATTTGGCTGATCAGGCTAATATTGTATTTAAAGGCACTTCCATTGTAAAAGGAAATGCCAAAGCCATCATAACCGGAACAGGGTTTCATACCGAACTAGGCAAAATCACTTCGCTCGTAGAAAGTTCGGAAACGGTTATGATTCCGCTCGAAAAGAAGTTGCAGGGTCTAACAAAGAAGCTCATGTGGATCACGGCTGGTTTTGCAACTATTTTTATCGCTTCCGGCATTTTTCAGGGTAAAGACCTTTACCTGATTGTTGAAACTGCCATCGCCCTTGCGGTGGCAGCTATTCCTGAAGGGCTTCCTGTTGTTTCTACGATTGCGCTAACCTATGGAATGATTAGGATGGCAAAAAAAAATATGCTTATAAAAAGACTTGCTGCAGTGGAAACATTGGGTGGTATCAATACAATTTTTACAGATAAAAAAAACGGGCACGCTTACAGAAAATAAAATAGAAGTGAGTAGCCTTTCATTTTTTGATGAAGTTATTTTAGTTGATAAAAATAAAATTGATACCAGCAATACAAACACAAAACCAAACATTTCTGGCCTAGGCAATCTGTTGCTTATTTCAACTCTGTGTAATAATGCGGTTGCCAAAGGTACAGGGAATCACCAAAAATTACTTGGCGAGCCCATTGAAATTGCATTACGCTGGCAGGTTTCATTGGATTTTTAGATCCCCCAAGGCTGGATGTCATCGGAGCATTACAATCTTGCAGAGATGCCGGAATTAAGGTGATTATGATAACTGGAGATCACCCTGCCACCGCACTTAATATTGCTCAAAAAATAAAATTATCGGATAACACGAACATAGTTATTTCAGGTAAAGAATTAGATAGACATCAATCGAATAAAAAATTATTTAGTGCTACAATATTTGCCAGGGTCAGCCCTAAACAGAAGCTGGATATGGTAAGCCTTTATCAGAAAAGAGGAGATATTGTTGCAATGACGGGTGATGGTATAAATGATGCACCGGCCTTAAAAAAAGCGGACATCGGAATTGCAATGGGGTTAAGAGGTACCCAGGTAGCCAAAGAAACAGCTGCCATGGTTTTGAAAAACGATTCTTTTAAATCTATTGTAGCTGCTATAGAGCAGGGAC
>JBDNGV010000159.1:0-8307 GCA_041689125.1 Daejeonella sp. | reverse complement strand
ATTCCTTCTTGAATGATTTGATTTCATAAAGATTTTTTTAATTAGTTTAAATTATTCCCCAGCTGTCCGAACAAATAAATATACAAAAGAAAGCGATACAGCCTGCAATAAAACATTGTTCAGCTTATAAAGCCTATGACCAGTTGGTGTTCCCTTTTGTTCGGACAGCAACGTTCAAATAAGCCGAGATATTTTCAATTGGTGTTCCCTTCTTAAGCCAGATGTTTACAAAGATCTCCTGAACTATGTCCTTTACCTGATCCATATCCTTTAATCGTTTGCAGGCATTTGAGTAGACCTGTGCCCAATATCTCCAATGGACTTTAAATCATGAGCGCAGATATTCATGTAGCCCTGCAGAAGTTCACCTGGTATAAAAGCAGGAACGGCCAGCGATTTTTTGTGATCGTTGGCCACTGGTATGCGAATGATCCTGAGAAGAGTGAAGTGGAGATACTGGAGCGATACCAGCGCATATCTATTAAGCACTCCCGGAAGGAAATGGAAAGGCTTATATCTTCCGGGGAAATTGTCAGTATTTAACGGCCGGGAACACGAAACCCCGCCTTTATGCCTTCGTTGTTCTTTTTCTGTCGTTGATTGTCTGTCCATTCGTCTGCTGTCTTGGTGTGTTGGCTTGGTTGAGGTCTTTTGGATTTTTTTGTTTGGCTTTGTGTGGCTTTGTGTGGTTGCAAAAAATGTGCAAAATGCATTGGCTTTTCATTTGAAAAATGTAGTAAATGTTTTAATTTGAAACAAATAATTGTTTTGTATTGAAACAATACTTATCTTTGTCCCATTAAACAGTATAACATAAATTGATATGAACACAAAATCATCACAAAAGCAAATTGGTCAACGGATAACTGAACTTCGGAAAATGAAGGGGTTGTCACAGGAAGATTTGGCTAAAAGTGTCAAAATTTCCCGACCATCATTGACTCAAATTGAGTTAGGAAACAGAGGTGTTGATATTCTTGAATTGCAAAAATTGTCTTTGGTATTAGGTTTTTCATTGGATGATTTTATGTCAAAGGATTTTACAGCAAGTCAAGAGGTTGAGGGAAAAGCAGAAGCAAAGTCAACCAAAGCAGAAGAACGGATTTCTGTTCCAACATTGCAGGTAAAAAAGTTTAAGAATGTGTTGCTTTATATCCTTGAAAGATGTGCAGGCAAACCCAATGTTGGTGAAACGGTTCTTTACAAGCTGCTCTATTTTTCCGATTTTAACTATTATGAATTGTATGAGGAACATTTGACTGGTGCTAATTACCGCAAATTACCTTATGGTCCAGTTCCACAAAATTTAGATACCATCATTGGTCAAATGATTGAGGAAGGTCAGTTACAAAGGGTCAAAACAGAATATCACGGCTATCCTCAAACTCGCTATTTGCCATTAGAAAAAGCTGATTTAACCGGATTAAGGGCAAGTGAAAAGGAAATCATAGACAGAGTGATTGAGCAAATGAGTGATTGGTCTGCGGCTGCAATTAGCAACTATTCTCACAAAGATTTGCCTTGGGAAGTAACAGATGAAGGGAAAGATATTAGTTATGAATTATCGTTTTACAGAGAAGCGCCATATTCTGTAAGAAATTACGGAGATGAAATGGAGGAGCAATGACCTTTGATGAATTAGCAGAATTTAAAAGGGATTTGAAAACCCTTTTGAAAAAATACAGAACATTGAATGATGATTTGCTTGAAGTGAAAACAATTCTCAGAAAGAAGCCCGATGAAAGGCCACCGTTTAGTTTCCGTATTGATAATTTGGGCTTAGAAACGTGTATCATAAAGGTTAAGAAAATTGCTTGTAAGGCATTAAAAGGCAGAGGAGTAAATTCAGGATTGAGATTAATCTATGCTCACTTTCCTGACGAACACCTGCCTGCCCTGCCTACCGGACAGGCAGGAAAAATAACCTTCATTGAATTGTATCATAAGAACGACAAGGAAAATGAAGACAAGAAAAGAATAACGGATAATTTTAAATAGGTAAACAATGGCAAAAGGTAAAAATCAATACGTTGTGCCAACCAAAGATGGTTGGGGCGTAAGAGGTGAAGGCAGCAGTAAACTGACTGCAAAAACCGATACTAAAGCAGATGCTTTAAAAATCGGAAAAGATATTGCTAAAAATCAGCAATCAGAATTAACCATTTTGGGCAAGGATGGTAAAATTCAAAATAAAAACAGTTATGGAAACGACCCATTTCCTCCAAAAGATAATAGACATTAAGCTATGATGGATATTAACCTGAGTTCGATTAATAAATGGAATAAAAATTGGCGATATTTTTTGTCTTGTAGATGAGTTCTGCAAGGATTTTGACAAAACCACCGGCCCTTTTCTCTTGGGAAAGCCATCTAAGCGGCCACCTATCATGTCTAAGAGTGAGGTGATATCTATTTGTCTGCTCTTTCATTTGAGCGGATTCAGGTGTTTTAAACACTTCTATTTGTTTTATGGCTTTAAGCTACATATTGTGATCAACGACAAGGGCGAGATACTAAATTTCGCAATCACACAAGCCAATGTAGATGACAGAGAGCCCCTGAAGAACGAGAGCTTCCTCAAAGCGGTGTTCGGAAAGCTGTTCGCAGACAAGGGCTATATCTCTGAAAAGCTAACAAAAATATTGTTTGTTGGCGATATACATCTGCCAGCTGGAACATTCAAGACACAGGTCGTTCGCCAATTTCATCTCCAACATCGTAGCCGGACTCATCGCTTACTCATTTTTCCCAAAAAAGCCTTCCATTCAATACCGAACAACCCAATCCAATCAAATTTTAGCGTTCTGATTAATCGAACTCAGGTTAATATGTGCTGTTATCATAGTAACTTGGGAGGTATCAAGGCCTATTATACCAATCCTCGTAATTCCTTTTGTTAAGTCTTCTGCCAAAGCAGAAAAAGTGGAAACAATACTCAGTCCAATACTTCCAACTGTTAATGAAGTAATGAATTTTCTTCTGTCAATATTTTGCATAATAGGGGTTATTAAATAATAAGAAGTGGTTATTCACAATGGAAATCGATCCTTTTAACGTTAAATCACTTTAATTTTTATTTGTTGGCAACAACTCGTCGATCGTATATTTTATTCCATTTTTAAAGACCGTGTGCACATTCCAGGAATCTCGGATGTTCTTAAGTGGATCACCACTGATAATAACAATATCTGCAAGTTTTCCCGGCTCAATTGATCCAAGGTCTTTTTGCAAACCTGCTGACTCTGCAGATTTTAATGTTGCACTTTGCAATGCCTGATAAGGGGTTAATCCGCCATCGACATAAAGCCAAAGTTCAGCATGTAAACTTGTACCGTATGGCACAAATGGCGAATCTGTTCCTGCGGTAATTTTGCCACCAGAATTAAGCACCGTATATACCGCTTTTTGAAAATCGGGGAAGTTGGGCCCATAATCTGAGCGTGCAGGACGGCTGTTCCAATCGTCCATATATGTTTGCGGATAATAGGCTTTAAACTGTTTATTTTCGAGGATTTTGGGATCTGCTTTTACCAGCTTGAGAAATCCTTCGTGCATTACAATAGTCGGGGTAACTGCCATTCCTGATTTAACAATAATCTGTATTACATCATCATATATTTTATTCAGGGCAGTTTGCTTTGGCGAATAGCCGCGCCGGCTAGTACCTCGAAGGTGCTCAACCGCATCAATATTATATTTAGCAGCCGGATAAATCTCATGAGATGATACCGGGATGCCTATTTTATGAGCTGCCTTAATGATCTGCTTTTGTATAGAATCAGGCATACGTGCGTATGTCTTAATCAGGTCATAGCCCAATTTTTCTGCTCGCTCCAACTCCAGTTCAACATGTCGCTTTTTACCCACTGTATTTGATAAGCCATAGTAAATGCGACTACCATCAAGCATACCACCGGTAAATAACCTTGGTCCGGGTCGTACCCCACTTGCCCAGGATTCTTTTCGTTCGAGGGCATCGTATGGATCTGCTCCTGGCTCCCTAACTGAAGTTATACCATTTGCCAACCAAATTTTCCCAAGCTTTTCACCTTCACTAGAGTGCTGGTGTGAATGGTTTTCGAATAGTCCCGGCATAACCACTTTATCATATGCATCGATAACCACACTGTTAGCTGGATGTTCTTTATGTGCACTTACACTTTTTATTCGATTACCTGCGATTGAAATATCTACATTATAGTGGTAGGTACTATCACTTCCATTAAATAACTTGCCTGCGTGGATGACATATTCAATTTGTGATGACTGGGTTTTCCAGGTTAAATTAACAGGTATCGACCTGATCTCACCTGAGTTAATATTTATTGTCTTCAATTGATCTGCGGACAGATAAAAAATATTCTTGGAATCACCACTCCAGCTAAGCTTCTCTGCCAACTCATTTGTTAATTGTTTTGGTGAACCATTTATATTCCCTTTAATATCGACAGTAACTATCCATAACATGCCATCCTGCGAGTACGCCATCTTTGTACCATCAGGGGACCATACAGGTCCATTTTGTCCGCGAAAACCCGGACTGACTAAGGGGTCAGGGGAAACAAAACGCGAGGCTTCACCTGATACTGGTACGATCAGGAACCTATTCATACCTTCCCTGTACCGGGATGAGGAAGGCTCCAAAGCCATCAAGGCAATGCTTTTACCATCTGATGACCAGCTGGGTTTAGCAGGTACAAAGATTGCATGATGAAGCTTACGCAATTCTGATGTTTGTGGATGAATTAGATACAATACTCCCCGCCCCCATTCATTCATATCCTTACTGTAGAAGGCAATGGTTTTACCATCGGGCGACCAGCACGGCTGCGATGCACTTCCAGAGATCTCCGTTTTCAAAATCCTTGATTTACCGGATTGAATATCATGAAGCCAGATCTCCATCTTACCTCCACGATCGGAAACATATGCAAGTGTTTTCCCATCAGGAGACCAGTCGGGATCCAGATCCACATAACTATCATTTGTAACCTGAGTTAATTTTCCTCCTATTTCCTGGATATAAATATTTCCAATTGCTGCAAAAGCTACTGAACGTCCATCTGGGGAAGCCACCGGCCCCACAATTCCTAATGCCTTCTGTTCATTTTTATCATCGAAATGGTATTGTTTCCGTTTATAGCCTTCCCGTTCGAGTATAATACTTGCTTCAAAGGGTATATGGCTTATACGCTCATCCCCAAGATATCTTTTTTGGATCTTGCCATTTCCGGTGTATAGAAAAGAATTATTCGATATCCAGGAGGCTTTAAAAGGAAATATATCCTCATTGGCTGACAGAACAACAGAACTTTTACTTTTAGTATGGATAAGGTTTAACTTACTAATCCCTCTTTCATAGGAAATATAAACGATGTGTTCGCCATTCTCATTCCAGGAAGGTGCATTCAAAGTTAACGTGGAAGCGGCTGCAAGGGAAGCTTTTCCGTTTTCAAGGATATAAATACCCCTTTCTTTTCCTTCTGAAACAAACGCTATTTTTTTGCCATCAGGCGAAACAGATGGATTATACTCGTCTTCCTTACTTGTAGTAATCGCTCTTGTCTTTCGCGATGCAATATCTACCGTCCAGAGATCA
The DNA here is from genome assembly GCA_041689125.1 of Daejeonella sp. Classification (GTDB taxonomy): domain Bacteria; phylum Bacteroidota; class Bacteroidia; order Sphingobacteriales; family Sphingobacteriaceae; genus Daejeonella. Next base: position 2,708 of record JBDNGV010000159.1, on the reverse strand, counting down.
TAGTTACCCAGTCTATCTGAAGAAAAGATAATGCTTTTATTATCCCGGGACCAGGAAGGCTCACGATCATCGAAGATACCATCTGTAATTTGCTGAAGATCAGTCCCATCCTTTTTTACAGTCCAAATATGATACGTGCCGGTCCTGTACGAATGAAAAGCAATCCGCTTACCATCAGGTGACCAAGTAGGTTCATGGCAATCACCCAGATCATCTGTGATTGGTATAGCTTTACCGCCGTGTGAAGACATCACCCAAATGGTACCCTGGAGATCTATAGCCAGTGTCTTTTTATCAGGAGAAAGGGCTGCAGCCATGTTGGTCCCTTCGGTAAGTTTAACTTCAATATTGAGAGGAGCTGGTTTATTGGCCTGGGCTTTTATTACATATGGAACAAAAAAAGCAGACAGGAATACCAACAAATTGATATATTTCATCTGAAAAAAAAATTATTGAGTAAGGTTAAACACAAGTATCCAGCTAATAACCTGGAGTTCGATTAATAAATGGAATAAAAATTAGCGATATTTTTTGTCTTGTAGATGAGTTCTGCAAAGATTTTGACAGAACGACACAATCATTCCTGTTGGGCAAGCCTTCTAAGCGGCCATCCATCATGTCCAAGAGTGAGGTGATATCTATGTCTGCTCTTTCATTTGAGCGGGTTCAGATGTTTTAAGCACTTCTACCTGTTCTATGGCTTTAAGCTACATATTGTGATCAACGACAAGGGGGAGCTGGAGATACTGAGTTTCGCAATCACCCAGGCTAATGTAGATGACAGGGAGCCCCTGAAGAACGAGAGCTTCCTCAAAGCGGTGTTCGGAAAACTGTTCGCAGACAAGGGCTATATCTCGGAAAAGCTGACAAAATATTGTTTGCTGGCGATATACATCTGCCAGCTGGAACATTCAAGACACAGGTCGTTCGCCAATTTCATCTCCAACATCGTAGCCGGACTCATCGCTTATTCATTTTTCCCAAAAAAGCCCTCCATTCAATACCAAATAACCAAATCCAATCAAATTTTAGCTTTCTGATTAATCGAACTCAGGTTATTATGATAAGCTATCTGTGATTGTATAACTGCTTCATTTATCCCCGGAGGATTTTCAGGAGTTCCCCGCTCGAGCTGGCCAAATGCAGGCAGGTGAGCAAACTCCTTTTGCAGGATACTGTTGATCTCATGCCTTTCGGTCATAATATCATAAAGTAATACATTGTTCTTTTTGGCAGTAGCAAAGGCTTTCAAGAGAGCATTAAAACCCTCTGTATCAATGGCCATAGGTTTATCTGCCAATACATTCAGTCCCGCTTCCACGGATCGCTGGATATAATCTGTTTTCTTCTGATTGTTTCCTGCTATGACAACAACATTACCAGCCTTTTATTCAAACCTCCTGTCCCTCAGGCGTATATACATTTACAATCGGTAATCTCCTCATACATTGACTTCTGTAGCAAGGCAGAGTGGAAATGGCCGGGATCAAGGGTAATAAGACGTATAGTTTGAGAGTCTTCATCCTGCATTTTAGTTAGTTTATTGGTGCAGCCACACATAAATAAGACAGGGCAAATCAACAAGGGTAAAAAAAGTTGTACAGTTTTTTCATTACGTTATTTGTGTATCATTATACCGTGGGCTCCCATCCTTTTTGATATTCGCGCTTCCAGAATTTCATTGCTTCAGGATCATTTTTGATATGGCCATTCTTTGGATCAATGTCAAGTGTATTACCTGATCTGAGTGCAATATTTCCCAGCTGGCATAACAAAGTACTTTTATGACCACCATATATGTCCGCATTTAACGCAGCACCACTTCTGATACCATCAAAAAAGTTTTCAATGTGTATGGCATCCAGTTTTTGGGATGGGCTGGTAAGGCTACTAATATCTATAGCAATTTCATTCTTAACCTCTTTAATGATTTTGTTATTGATATCATATACCGTATACGCATTCCCCCCGGTAATTAATAATGAACCATTGTCGCCATAAAATATAACGCCCACTGTAGCGCCTTCAATAGGATGGGCATTACAGCTGCGACCTTCCCAGGCAATGGTCGATTTATTATCAAATTCTAAGGTTATAACTTGAGTATCAGGTGTTTCCCAATCATCCTGATAGCGATAACGTCCACCGGCAGAGCTTACTCTTACAGGGTAATCCACTCCAAGTCCCCAACGAGCCAGATCTGCCATATGGGTGCCATTGTTCAGAGCTTCACCTGTACCCCAGTGCCAGAACCAATGCCAGTTATAATGTACCAGATTATCCTTATAAGCCATACGGGGAGCCGGGCCCTGCCAGAGGTCATAATTCAGCCAGGAAGGGACAGCTACGGTCTTTCCGATCCCGATAGAGGGGCGGTTGTTCGTATACCATGTTTTAGCAAAATATGGGCGGCCAATGATACCTCCATGCAGATCCGCAATACCGGCGGCAACATTAGGCCATGAGCGACGCTGATTGCCCATCTGGATAATATTTTTGTATTTTTTGGCTGCTTCTACAAGCAGTTCTCCTTCATTAGGGTTATGGCTGCATGGTTTCTCGAGGTACACATGCTTTCCTGCTGCGGATGCAAGTATGGCTGCCGGAGCATGCCAGTGATCAGGGGCTGCAACAAATAAAGCATCCAGCTGCTTATCCTCCAGCGCTTTTCTAAAGTCGGGCACTGCTTTTGGATTCGTCCCCTGAAT